>PWVY01000012.1 GCA_003561665.1 Thermoplasmata archaeon | reverse complement strand
GGGGGACATCTTAAACGTGGGCATCTTGGGGGAGCAGGATGGGAAGGATTTCGAGCGCATCGAGGCGTTCCGGGAGTGGATCGGGTTATCGGACGGGAAGGTCGTGAAGCGGGAGGCGTACCCGATCGCGTTCCATGGGTCCAAGCTTGCAGAGGGTAACGTAGCGCTCGTGGGGGATGCGGCGGGGTTAACGAACCCGTTGACGAAGGGTGGCATGGCGGCGATCATCCACTCGGCTGAACTGTTGGCCGGCGCGATCGAGGAGGCAAAGGAGGCTGGACTCGATGGGCAGGCGGCGGCCCGGGCATACGGGGATCGTGTTCGCTCCCACCCGGTCGCGGATCCGATCTACCAGGAAGCCTTGGATGTCATGTTGGCGTGGGGGAACGATGATTTCGAACGGTTGGCGCGCTTTGCTCCAGGGAGCATCGTGGCAGGGGGTGGATCGTTCGTGTCCAAAGCCTTGTTGGGGTTGGGCGCGATTTCCAGCCCGTCGCGGGCCAGGGACCTATTCACGTTGTACCGTGCGATGGGGTTGTCGAAAGAGTACTCCTGGTGACAGCGTAAAGGCTGCGGGTTCATTGTGTTCAGGAGGCGCGATTCAGGGGGGTTTATGGGTGTACATGAGCGTGGCACAAGTGGGCAAGGGTGTGCGCATGACGGAACAAAACGATGCGTTAACGAAGGAGGGCGCCGCTGAGTTGGAGGAGCAGCTTGCGCGCCAGAAGGAGATCAAGGTCCAGATCCCGATGGAGTTGTACTTGAAGCTTCATCAGAACAAGATCATCAACGGGGAGCTGCTCAAAGACACGGTGCAGGAAGCCTTGGATCTGTACTTGGAGGAGTTCTCGACGGGTGAGACCGAGGAATCTCAGAAGGACGCTTGAGGCCTTTCGTCGGGTTTGACCCTGCGAAGGGTTAAGGTTACGGGCTCGCGTGGCCGCCTTGGGCCCCGATGGCACTCGACACTGACTTCGAGCCGGATGCGGACTTGCCCAGCGACGTTGAGCTTGAGGAGACCACGCAAGAGCGCTTGCTAACCGAGATGACGCAAGCCCTCCGCAAGCTTGAAGCCAACACGAAGGGCATCTTCGGTAGCGCTGTCGTGGACAAGGACGGCTTCCCCATCGCGTGGGATTTGAAAGGCGGCACGCAACAGACGAGCGTGGGCCTGTTGGGGGCCACGGTCCGTTCCCAACTGGACCGATCGTCCACCATCCTTGACCTGGGCAGCTTCAAAAGCGGCCTCATCAAGTTCGACAAAGGCTACTTGGGCATCTTCGAGATCGGCATGGACGATCTCTTCCTGGTGATCCTCGCCGGCAGCCAAGTGAACATCATGGACCTGCTCCTGGAGAACCAAGCCGTCGTGCGCCAACTCAAAGACCTCCTCGGAGGCTCGTGACATGGTCGCCATATCGCTCGAACTCGTCGCGTTCGCCGTGGCCATCGCGATCGGTATCGGAGCCATCCTGTTCGGAGGACGCGCCTTGCTGATCCTACGAAGCGGGCCCACCGGGGAAGCCGCGCGCGAGCTCGTGTTCCTCAACGGCCGAGACCTCGTCCCCCCCTTCGTTCTCCTGCTCGTGGCCCTCCTCATCGAATGGATCAGCTGGCTCGTTGGAGGCCTCAACGCCTGGGGCCTTGTCACCATGCCCGCCTTCACCTGGTACGCGAACATGGCGCAGGCCATCGTGCTCCTCGTCGCGGGCGTCATGGCCTTCCGCGTTCTCGTCCCCTACACCCGCGCACGCCGCACCGAACGCGCTCGCATGATGCTCGACCGGTTAGCCGCACGCGTCGCCCTGCTCCGAGGACGCAAACGCTGAATCACGCCGTCATCCTAGGCCAACGCCCCAGGTTAAGGCCAACAAACACCGTCGAACACCCATGACGCACGTTCTTGTACGACATGCGGTCGAGGACTACGACGCTTGGAAGCAAGGCTTCGACGATAACGAGGCCTTGCGCAAACAAAACGGCGGCCAAGGAGGCCACGTGTACCAAGACGTGAACGACCCCAACCAGGTCACGCTCCTTCTGGAATGGAGCAACGAGGAGGACGCACGCTCGTTCATGGAAAGCACAGAGCTAAAGCAAGCCATGGAACAAGCGGGCGTCCAAGGAAGACCCGACGTGCACGTGCTCGAGCACGCCGATGACATCCCCGTCTAGGCCCCGTCCAGGACCCCGGCTTCGCCGTTACCCTTTCTGGGCGATATCCGTCAACGCGGGCACGACATCGTACAAGTCACCAACGATGCCGTAATCTGCATGCTCGAAGAACGGGGCGTTCTTGTCCGTGTTGATCACGACGATGATGTCGCTATCCCGGCATCCGGCCAAGTGCTGGATTTGACCGCTGACGCCGCACGCGAAGTACACCTTCGGCGTGACGACCTTGCCCGAGAGACCGATCCACCGATCATCACCCAACCAGTGCAGATCCGCGCTGATAGGGCGCGAGCAACCCACCTCTCCCCCTAGCGCTTCCGCCAGGTCGAAGATGAGCTGCATGTCGTCCTCCTCTTTGACGCCTCGACCGAACGCGACCACGATGTCGGCATCCTCGATGTCGACACCCTCCGTCGCGTGCGCTTCCAACGAGACGCGCTCCACGGGGCCCTCCTCGACGGTCACGCCCGCATCCTCGGCCGAAGGAGAATCCCCGGTGGTCGGTTCGAACGCGTGCGGAGCGATGGTCGCGACGACGCGCTCCGTGGTCGCCTTCTGCGTGGCAAGCGTTCGGCCACCCATGTACTTGCGCTTGAAGTTCCCATCCGGAAGCTCCAGCACGCTCGCCGCGTACGCTGCCTCCAAGTTCGCAGCGAGCATGGGCGCGATCTCCTTACCCCGCCGGTTCCCACCGACGAGCACGGCGCTTGCACCAACATCGTCCGCGATGTCCACCAAGGCTTGCTTGACGGTGCCCGCCAGGTTCTCATCGAGCCCATTCCCGCTGGCGGTGAGCACGCGGTCCGCGCCCGGCGCGATGCCGTCTGCTTGACCCACAAGGTCCCCCAGCACGACGGCCACGATGT
>PWVY01000080.1 GCA_003561665.1 Thermoplasmata archaeon | reverse complement strand
CCGGGGCCACGGGAACATCCGCCTTCTTCGCCGTCTTCCGAGCCTCCACCTTGTCCCCGATCTTCTCCATCGCATCCCCGCTTGGACCCACGAACACCAACCCCGCCCCCTCCACGGCGGTTGCGAACGAGGGGTTCTCGCTCAAGAACCCATACCCCGGGTGAACCGCCTGAGCCTCCGTCGTTTCCGCCGCCTCGATGATCTTCTCCTGCACAAGGTAACTGTCCGCCGGCGCGAAACCCCCCAACGAGACCGCCTCATCCGCCAAGGACACGAACGGCGCATGCTCGTCCGCTTCACTGTACACGGCGACCGTACCCACGCCCAACTCCCGGCATGCACGAATCACGCGGACAGCAATCTCGCCCCGGTTCGCGATGAGGACCTTCTCGAACACGTCCTCGGGAACCCCAAAGGGACTAAAAAGAGTCCGGTGGCGACGGGCCCCTCATCGGGGTTGCATCCTCAAACGCACCTGCCAAAACCATTAAGGGGAAGCGGGGGGTCCTTGGGGGTGTGACCGCTGAGCGTTGGCGCGCTAAACCGATGCGCCCCCTGCCCAGCGGGAGCCCCATTTTCACGATCCGGATGACGACGCGAGGATGCCCGTCCGCTTGCCATGTGGACGGGGTCTCCGCGTAGGCCTGGACGGCTGATTCGTCCGGCATCGCAGGTGACCCCCATGAACCAGGAAACAACCAGCCAGCGCTACGCCTCGCCCCTGGACGCCTCGAACGGCCTCGAGGACGCCCGGCCCAGCCTCAGCGCGATCCTTGAGGATGCGGCCTCGTCGCGGCTTTTCCTCATGACGACGCTGGGCGCGGTCACGGGACAAATCCCCGCGTTGGCTGCCGGTGGCGTCCTCCAAGACCCCCGCGTCGTCGTCACGGTTGGTTTGACCGTGATCGCGGGCGTGGGCGCGTTCCTGGCTGCCATCGAGGAAACGCACCTGGATCACGAGCGCGGCCGTTGGGTGTTCACGGCTACGATGGCGTTGAGCGTCACCGTGAACGTGTCCGCGGCGGGCGCCGGTGCGCTCCTTGCGCATTGGGCCTCGTTCGATCACTTGCGGTACTTCGCTGCAGCCGCGCTGATCGTGATCGCGTACGAGATCGCGCGTGATCAGACCATCACGTTGCCCCGCGGTGTGCCGGCCCCAGCGTTCGTGATCGTGCTGGGCTTGTTGGTGGAGGCCATCGTGTGACGGTCGAGGTTGTCTTGGGCGCGCTTGCGGCGTGCTTGATCGCGTGGATTGCGATCTTCGGTTTCGCATGGATCGGCCGTTGGCGGTTGGATGTTCGTCCGCTTCGTTGGTTCGGGGCCGGTGCTCTTGCGTTGCTGGCCGTGGCCATCGCGGGGTTGCCTATCCCTTGGGTGTTACCCCCCGCGTTGTTAGCAGTGGGCCTTGTGCTTGCTGTTGCTAGCCCATGGAGCGTGGATGCGTGAGATCGGGTCGTATCGATGATGCGACCGGAGAGCTTGATATGGGGGAGCACGCACGTTAGGGTGGACACGCGCGGGCGGTTTCGCGCTCTGGGCCTCGTCCGTCAACCCGCATTGCCTGCCCTTTGATCGGGGCGAGGCCCCTCTCCTCCCCCTTTCTCCGCATCACGTTCATCGCGTATTCCCCTCCCATGGGGCGATGGTTTCTTATGGTAGGCGTGGGTGAGGCGGGCTGCGACTCTCAGTCGCGTTCAAATACATGGCCCTTGTTGGTCGTGTCACAGAGGAAGTGTCCCGATGGCGAAGAAGCGATCTGCGCGCCAAGCTGCCCGGAAGGTCAAGGACAAATGGAAGTCCAAACAGTGGTATACGATCCGGGCCCCCGCGATTTTCAACGAGGCCGAGATCGGAGAGACGTTGGCGGATGAAGCTGACAAGCTCGAAGGCCGCGTGGCTGAAGCCACGTTGCAGGATGTTACCGGCGATTTCTCCAAGCAGCATGTCAAGTGCAACTTCCGGATTCGTGGAACCCGCGGGACGGACGCTGTGACGACGTTCGATGGCCACGATTTGACGAGCGATTACGTTCGTCGGTTGGTCCGTCGAAGCCACGCGAAGATCGACGTGGTTCACGATGTGACGACCACGGACGGTTTCACGGTCCGATTGAAGCCGATGATCGTAAGCGAACGCCGGGCTCAGAACACGCAAGAAGCCGAGATGCGCAAGCGAGCGCGGGCCGTTTGCGAGGAAGAGGGTAAGGTTTCGTTCAACGATTTGACGCTGAAGATCCTTGAAGGTGACATCGCGAAGAAGATCTACGAGGAGTGTCGCCTTCTTTTGCCGCTCAAGCGCGTCGAGGTACGCAAAACCGAAGTCATCGGTGAACCCGAGGACGCGCCCGAGGCCTTGGACGTGTTCGCTCCACCTCCCGAAGAAGAAGAGGAAGAAGAAGAAGAGGAGGAAAGGGCGGACGCTGAGGACGATGAAGAGGCCGATGAGGCCGAAGACCTTGAGGAAGAGGAAGCAGAAGACGTCCTTGAGGAAGAAGATGCGGACGAGCCGGCCGAGGAGGAAGAGCCTGCGGAAGCCGAGGACGAGGGCGAACCGGACGAGGATGAGGACATCGCCGAGGATGTAAGCGCGGAGCTTCAGGGCTAGCCGGGGCCCTTGTAGGGGTTTTGGATGGTCGTCGACACCTTGGGCGACCCGCTTGGCGCTATACAGGTCCTAGCGGTCGGTGCCTTGGCGGTGCTGGCGAACCGCAAGCGGTTGTTGAACGCGAGCGGAGCGTTCGCTGCGTTCTTGTTGGGAACGACCATCATCGTGACCACGAACTTGTTCTGGCTTCTCTTGCTTATGTCGTTGCTCGTGTTGGCGGGGATCGCGACGCGAGCGAAGTACAGAGAGAAGGCCGCTCGGGGGACGCACGAGGCTCGAGGAGGGGTTCGTCGGACCCGGAACGTGTTGGCGAACGGTTTGGTTCCAACGTTGATCGCGTTGTTTCATTCCCCGATCGATGCCATGTTCGGGGTGGGCGCTGCGAGTTTGATGTTCGTGGCAGCGGTCGCTGCGGCGGCGGCGGATACGTTCGCGAGCGAGTT
>PWVY01000125.1 GCA_003561665.1 Thermoplasmata archaeon | reverse complement strand
GAATACCGCTTCACCTACACCCCCATCGACGACCCCGACGCACAAGCCCACCAAGCCACCGTCATCATCGACTACAACGGGTTCCGCAGCGACGACCCCCAACAAACCATGCACACCGTCCTCTACGACCCCACAACGCAACCCACCAACGACCTTTACGAATCCACAAACACCGACCGCCCAGGGGAATACATCGCGCACGACCTCCTCGAAGACTGGGCCCACCTCACCGGGACCAACTACACCACGCAACCCCACGACGACTTCGGGTTCCAACTCGAAAGCATCGACACCCTCACTGCGCACACCACGCAAGGAGGCTCCTGGTCCTGGGACCTCTACGTCAACGGTGAACACGAAACCGCGAGCATCGCCACCGTCCCCATCCAAGAGAACGCCACATACGAATGGCGATTCACTCACGCCTCGAACGAATGAAGCCCAACGATATGCTAGGCCCCGAAGGGGAGTAAGAACCCCCACCAACAATGACCAACCATGACCCCCGACACCCCCAGATACACCCCATTCACGCTCCTCACCTACGGGCTCATCCTCGCAACGCTCCTATCAATCGGCTTCCTTGCAACCAGCGCAAGCGCCCAAATGATGATCGACCGCGATAGCGCTCAAACCGACACGCCCCTCGAAGCCTTCGACCCCGTCACAACGGCTCTCGTCGACCTCAACGGGGACGGCGTCAAAGAGATCATCACCAACAACGACAACAACAACGTCTACATCTTCGATGGAGCCACCGGTGACCTCATCGCTGAACTCGAAACCAACCACCCCGACCATTGGGGCGCACGCAACATCGCCGGGCCCGGCGTCGGCGATTTGACCGGGAACGGCCATTACGACATCGTCATCACCAACAGCGCCGGATGGGTCACCGCGTTCGAAGCCCAACCCACCGCTGACGCGAACAAACTCACCTTCGTCAAACTCTGGGAAACATACCTCGACCCCCACGAACAAGACCCCAACTACAGCGAGAACATGGCCTACGGCTCATGGGAAGGACACCCTGGCCTCGACGGCTCCCCCTTCCTCGCCGATGCCCACGGGGACGGGTACGACGAGGTCTATGTCCAACTCGACGACATGCCAAGCCTCTACAAACTCACCCCCAGCGGGGACGTCGAGTGGTGGGACGACATCTCGGATGGGAACGCAGGCCCCCTCGTCGGAGACCTCAATAACGACGGTACCCTCGAAGCGGTCTACCCTAGCGACGGAGGCGACCTTCACATCTACGACGCCGCCTCCATGAACCACCAATGCCACTGGACCGCGCACGCCCACGGTGCATGGCCTGCAAGCATCAGCGTCTCCCCCACCCTCGCTGACGTCACCGGCGATGGCCTCCTTGAGATCATCTTCGGCGTGCGCAACGTCTACGAGGACCAAGACCAGGACGACTGGATCGAACGCTCCCACGCGTACTACTTCGCCGTGGACGCATCATGCAACGTCGTCTGGGAGAAGAACCCCGACTGGAGCAACCCGCACGTCCACATGCAACCCGTACCCATCGACATCACCGGGGACGGCGTCAACGACATCATCTTCCAAGATTGGAACACCATCGGGCACAAACCTGGGAACTGGGAACACACCGGCCCCTCGAACCTTTTCGCCGTGGAAGGCTCCACCGGGGACCTCCTCTGGCGCACCGAGCTTCCCAACTACTGGAGCAACAAGAACATCGCCGTCGCTGACGTCACCGGAGACGGCGAACCCGAGATTCTCGCCAACGAAGTCGTCCATGGCGACGGGATAAGCCTCTACAGTCTCCAAGGCGAACGCAAAGACTTCGTCGCCGCCCCCGACGGATGGGTCGTCACGAAAGGACCCATCGTGGAAGACCTCAACGGCGACGGCCAACTCGAGGTCATCCTCCCCGTGCACCGATCCGCTGACCACTGCGAGGATCCCCCTGATGTCGGCTGCAGAGAAGGCGCCTTGCGCATCTACACCACCTCCTCCACCGCGGAACCGATCTACAGCAACGCGCACACCCTCAACGCGGACGAAACACCCACATCAACCCCGACAGAACCCACCCAGCCCAGCCCAGATCCGGACGATGACTTCGACGCATCCTTCCTGAACGTGCGCGGGAACGAATGGTGGGTGGAGGTTGATGTGGAAAGCCAACACGCTATCGATAGCGTGCACGTGAGCATCGATGGAGGCTCCTGGACCCCCTTGGATGAGACCGATTGGGGATCCTGGGCCACGAGCACGCACATCCCGGACGGGTCCCTGATCCAACTACAAGCCCGATCTGGAGGCGATCATGCGGCCTCGGACTGTTACCGATGGACGGACGCAAGCCAGGCAAGCTGTCCCACCGGTCCCACCGGCACGTTCGATGCCTCCTTCCTGAACGTGCGCGGAAACGAATGGTGGATCGAGACGGATGTGCAAGCCGATCGTGGCGTAACGAACGTGCAGGTCCGGGTCGATGATGGCTCCTGGGCCAGCATGTCACAGACGGACTGGGGCTCCTGGGCCACCAGCGTGCACGCGCCTTCAGGGTCCGTGGTGCAGTTCCAGGCCACGAGTTCGGATGGTGCGCAGGCACAATCGAGTTGTTATGCGTGGACGGATGCCTCGGAAACCTCCTGCCCTGGGGAGGGTGAGAGCGGGTTCGATGCGTCGTTCGTGAACGTGCGTGGGAACGAGTGGTGGGTCGAGACGGAGGTGGAGAGCGATCAGAGCGTTGCGTCGGTTGAGGCTCGTGGCGATGGGGGGTCGTGGGTTGCGCTTGAGTCCACGGATTGGGGGTCGTGGGCGTTGAGCACGAGCGTGTCCGAGGGGACCGTGGTGGAGTTCAGGGCTATCAGTGGGGATGGTTCGACGGTGATATCGGAGTCGTACGTTTGGCCGCCTTGAGGGGTGGGTTCTTGAGCCTCGCGGGGGGGTCTTGGGGCGCGTGGTTTCGTGCCTTGAGGCTTGCCGTTTGGCCGAGCGGGTTCTACGATGTTGCTTCGAGGGGGGTGGGTTCGAACCGTTCGCTCGTGGGGGGGTCGTTGAGT
>PWVY01000073.1 GCA_003561665.1 Thermoplasmata archaeon | reverse complement strand
GCGTTGTTCCCGTGGCGGTGACGGGGGCTGTGAGCATGATGAGCGTGACGAAGAGGATC
This sequence comes from Thermoplasmata archaeon, assembly GCA_003561665.1. Taxonomy (GTDB): domain Archaea; phylum Thermoplasmatota; class SW-10-69-26; order SW-10-69-26; family SW-10-69-26; genus PWVY01. The sequence continues at coordinate 2,994 of PWVY01000073.1, read as the reverse complement.
CCTGAGCGGTTCCCTAGCATTGGGGCCGAGTCGCGATGAGGGAAGAAATAGTTTGGGTCACCCTGGCACGGGGGTGGGTGTCCCGGGTGCGTCCTCCCGGTGGAGCGTCTGGGGGCGTGGTGGTCACGCGTCCCCGTTCCAGGCGGGCGCGGGGGGGATGGGCATCTGTGCGTCGTAGGTGAGTTGGTAGATGCCTCCGGAGGTGTCCCAGGTGGTGAGGATGCCGGTGGTTTGGTCTACGATCACGTCCCCGGTGTGGGGCATGGAGCCTTCGCCTTGCCAGGGTTTTGGGCTGGGCGTGCTGGGGACGAACACGCCCTCGGCGTGGGGTTGTTCGATGTCGGTGATGTTGATGGCCCAGAGGCCGGCGTGGTTGACGGCTGCGAAGAGCGTGTCCTCGTACACGTCCACGTAGTGGGTGCTGAACATGAGGCCGCCTTCGTCCCAGTGGGGGTTCTCGGGGAGGGTCCAGCGGCTTTTCTCCTCGATGTTGGTGGGGTCGGTCACGTCGAGGATGTACACCCACCCGGTGGGGCGATCGTCCGGTTCGCCGACCTCTTGCGTAGCGATGAGGTACTGGCGGTCATCGCGCGTGTCCGGGACGGGGTAAACGGTGTGGAGGCGGTGTTCTTCGTCGTCCCAGAAGCCCAACTCGATGGGCGCGTGGGGGATGCTGATGTCGTACGTGTAAACACCGTCCCAGTTGGCAAGGTACGCGATGAGGATGTCTTCGAAGGGGTGTTCGTGGATCCACACGTCGAGGTGCCCGGTGAGCCAGGGTTGTGGGTTCTCGGGGTCGAGTTGGCTTTCCTGAGCGGTGCTAAGCCCCGGCGTGCGGATCATGGTGTAGGGGACAAGCTCGCTCCCTTCGGGGGTTTCCATGATCTCGAAGATCGCGTAATAGGAGGCTTCGTGCACGAGGTTGGTGACGCTGCTGGTGGCCAGGTGCATGCCGTTGACGTGGTGCGCGCCGACGCTGTGGGGCCCGATGGGTTGGGGGACCCAGTCTTCGAACGTGGGCATGCTTGGGTCCTCGATGCTGAAGAGCGCTAACCCGGGACCGTAGGGGAACTCGTCCGGGGGATCGATCGGGGTGGTTTCGCCTGTGCAGGCGTTCCGGTAGTAGATCTCGGGTGTCCATGAGGAGTCCTCGGCGTCGAGGGGGGCCTCTTGGATGCGTTCGAGGGCCTCTTGTTCATCGCCGGGGAGGGTGGGTTCACCGCCGAAGACGCCCACGGGGTAGGCGCCGACGAGGATGTGCATGCCGTCCTCGGTGATGTCGGCGTCCCAGGTGACGCCGTTGGGCATGTAGATCTCGCCCACGAGTTGGGGGTTCTCGGGGTCGGTCACGTCCGCGATCATGGCCGCCATGGCGGTGTCGATGCTGTGGACGACGGCGATGCGTCGGTCATCATCGCGCGTGGCCACGCCACCGCACATCATGCCCGTGGTGGTCTCGTCGAATCGGTCCGTGATGAGGGGGTCGTGACCAACGATGTTGAAGTTAGGCGTGGTCAGGTTGGCGTGTTGTTCATGGTCGAAGTGGTCGTGTTCGTCGTCTGTGGCGCTGGAGGGGACGACGTTGACCCACCATTCGTCGAGGGCTTCGGTGGCGTCATCGGGCACCTGTTGGGCTTCGAGGTCTTCCCCGATGCACCCGGCGATAGCGGCCAGGGAGACGAGGAGGAACGTGATGGTGAGCGCTCGTGGGGTCGCGGGCATACGGGACAACCCCGCGTGGGGGCTCTTAAGCGTTCTTGTGAACCTTCTAGGCGGTGAACGTGGGCTCGCGATCCTCTGGGGAGTGTCCTTGGGCCTTGGGGAGGGTGAACCAGAACGTGGATCCTTCCCCTTCGGTCGATTCGACCCCCATCTCCCCCTCGTGTTGCGCGACGATGCGGTAGGAAAGCGCTAACCCTACGCCGGTTCCCTCTCGCCCAGCCGCGTTCTGGCCCCGTTGGAACGGCTCGAACAAGCGGTCCTTATCCTCTTCCGGGATCCCGATGCCGTTGTCTTCAACGAGGAAGCGCGCATGATCGTTGAACGGTTCCCACGACACGCGCACTTCGGGCGGTTCCTCGCTTCGGTATTTGAGCGCGTTAGAGAGGAGGTTCCTGAAGACGCGGCGAACCATGGCCGCATCCGCTTGGACCGGCGGAAGCTCATCCACCTCAAGGTGCGCTTCGCTCTCCTCGAGCCTGGATTCAAGCTCGTTCGTAACATCCTCGAACACGGTCCTCGTGTCCACGGGCTCCGTGGATTCGAGGCCTTGGCCGACCTTCGCATACTCGAGGACATCCTCAACCAACTCCGCTAACCGATCCATGCCTTCCCTAGCCTCCTCAAGGTACGCTCTGGTCTCCTCATCCAACTGATCCTGGATCGTTAATTCGAGCAGGTCCAAGTTCCCAATAACTTGCGTCATAGGATCCTTGAACTCGTGACTGATCACATGCGCGAAGTTCACCAAATCCTCGTTGCTCCTCTCAAGCTCCCCACGAACCTCCTCCAGTTGCTTGGCACGCCGCTTGATCTCGATCTTATCCACCGCGATCCTCCTTAAACAATCCAAAAGCCACCGCCCATCCTCGCTCAACGTGCCCGGGTTCGGATCAAGCACGCAGATCGTCCCCAACACGTCTCCCTGGCTTGTCTCAAGCGGTGCACCGGCATAGAACCGTATCCGATCCTCCTCGACGAGAGCATTGTCCTCGAAACGGGCATCCTCCCTCGCATCCTCGATAACGAAGATATTCCCCGGGTCCACGATCGCGTGCGAGCAAAACCCATCCCCACGGGGGACATCCTCGATGGGTCTGCCAGAAGTCGCCGTGAAGTGAAGGTGATCCGACAACACGAACGAGACGGTCCCCGTTCCCGTATCGCAAACGGTCGCCGCGATGTCCGTCATCTCCGTGAACGGTCGACCAAGCGGAAGATCCAACGCCTCCACATACTCCCGCGTCTTTTTGGCCCTTCTCTTCTCATCATCCG
>PWVY01000241.1 GCA_003561665.1 Thermoplasmata archaeon | reverse complement strand
CGCAACCCTCATCCTCCACCACGACACGAACCACACGCTCCCCCAACCCCTCCACCAACGCACCAGGCTCCCCCTCCGCCACCACGCGACCCTCATCCATGATGACCACACGATCCGCCAACCGCTCGGCCTCCTCCAAATCATGCGTCGCAACCAACAACGTCCTCCCCTCCCGCGTCAACGCCACCAACCGATCCTGAACCGCTGACCGACCCCGCGGATCCAACCCCCCCGTCGGCTCATCCAACAACAACACCTCCGGACGCGTCATCAACACCCGCGCCAAATCCAACCGCCGCTTCATCCCCCCCGAGAACGTTCCAACACGATCACCCGCCCGCTCCGCCAACCCCACGAACGACAACAACTCCCCCGACCGCTCCTCTGCCACATCCCCCTCCACACCGTACAACCGCGCATGATGCAAAAGCACCTCCCGCGCCGTCAAATGTTTCGACACGATCGGTTCCTGGAACGCAACACCCAACCGACGCCGTACCGCCATCGCATCCTCCTCCACCGAGACACCCCCCACCAACACACGTCCCGACGTGGGACGCTTCAAGGTCGCAATGCACGCCATCAACGTGCTCTTCCCCGCCCCATTGGGACCTAAGAGCACCACGCACTCCCCACGATCAACCCCCAAGGAGACCTCATCCACCGCGGTCACATCATCGTACCGCTTCGACAAACCCTCCACTTGGAGCACGCCCGTCATCGACACCACCACCAGGCGCGTCCGGTTTGTAGGTTTCCGATGAGAGCCCAGCCACGCTAGCAACCTTTTTGAGTCGGTCCCCGATGGGGCGTTGAGCGCCGATGCGATTCAAGCCCCTCGCGACCGCGACCGCGGTGTTCACTTACCTCACGATCCTGGTGGGTGGCTACACCCGCGGGGCTGGAGCAGGCATGGGATGTGGCGATGCCTGGCCCCTTTGCATGCATCCGGAAACCGGGGAACTCCACTGGTTCCCAGACTTCACGAACGCGTTCATGCTCATCGAGTGGAGCCACCGGTTCGTTGCCCTCATCGCGGGGGTCATGATCCTCTGGATGGCCGTGGAGGCATGGAGGACACACCGGCACGACAAACGACTTGTGGGAGCCGCGACGACCGCGGCGGCCCTGCTACCGATCCAAGCCATTCTGGGCGCCGTGACCGTTTGGGAGCATCTGGACCCGTTCTGGTCAGCAACCCACATGGGCGTTGCGAGCGCGTTGTTCGGTGCCGTCATCGCTGCGCTCGTGTTCGGTTTCTATCCTCCCGGTTCCGGACGGGCAGCTTCACGCGGCGACGACGCAAGAGGGGACGGGGAGGTTGGCGAGGTTGTTCGTGATTACGCGAAGATGACGAAGCCTCGCATCGTGGGGTTGTTGGTGGCGATGGGGTTCACGGGGATGGTCATGGCGGGAGGTTGGCCGTCCTTGCCGGTCGCGGTGTGGACGTTGCTGGGAGGCGCTTTGGGTGCAGCGTCCGGGGGCGTGATCAACCAGGTTTTGGAGCGCGATTTGGATGCTGAAATGGAGCGTACGGAGGATCGGCCGTTGGCGAGCGGTCGCGTGTCCCCTGCTGATGCGTTGACGTTCGCGGGCATCTTGGGTGCCACCTCGTTCACGATGTTGGCGCTCATGGTGAACGTTCTCGCGGCCGTGTTGACGTTGTTGGCCGTGTTGTTCTACGTGTTCGTTTACACGATGTGGTTGAAGCCGTCAACGCCGCAAGGGGTCGTGATCGGGGGCGCGGCGGGTGCTGTCCCTGCGTTGGTGGGATGGGCTGCCGTGACGGGTGGCATCGGGACGCCTGCGTTGTTGTTGGGGTTGTTGGTGTTCCTGTGGACCCCGCCTCACTTTTGGGCTTTAGCGATCGCGCGTCAGGAGGAGTATGGGCGCGTGGGGTTCCCGATGATGCCGAACACGCGGGGGGTCGCGTACACGAAGCGTCGGATGGTCGCGTACGCGATCTTGACGGTGTTCTGCGCGTCGTTGTTCTATGCTCTGGATTACTTGGGGATCGTTTTCCTGGTTGCAAGCAGCGTGCTAGGGGCCGCGTTCTTGTTCATGACGCTGTACGTGGTCGTGGATCATTCGCCCCGTCGTGCGCGACGGTTGTTCTTCTTTTCCGTGGCGTACTTGTTCTTGTTGTTCGTCGCCATCGTTGCTGATCGTTTGCTGCCTTTAGCGTGAGGCTGCCTTTGATGGGTGGTTAGGAGGAGAGGAGGGGACCGGCCGAGCGGTTCTGGAAGGTTGGAAGGCTGGGGGGAAGAGGGGGGTTCCACCCGGCCGGTCGCGCAGCGGCTTCACCGCCACGCAACCCGTAGGTGGGGGTTCGTGGCTTAAGTAAGCTATGCTGGAACCTTCGAAATGAGGCCAGCGCCCTGGGGTGCTCGTTGTTTGTTTAGAAGTCCAGGCCGGCTTCTTCCCAGTCTTCGAGGAAGCGGGCAAGCCCGCTGTCGGTGAGGGGGTGGTCGTAGAGCTTGTCGAGGATGCTGAAGGGAAGCGTGGCCGTGTCGGCGCCGATCATCGCGCTTTGGAGCACGTGGTCGGGGTTGCGGATGCTGGCGACGAGGATCCTCGTGTCGAACCCGTAGTTCTCTTTGATCTGGACGCATTGCCGGATCAGGTGCATGCCTTCTTGGCCGCGGTCGTCGAGGCGGCCGACGAAGGGGGAGAGATACGTTGCGCCGGCTTTCATGGCGAGGAGGCTTTGGTTGGGGCTGAAGTTGAGGGTCACGTTCGTGTCGATGCCCATGTCGGTGAGTTGGGGGACGGCTTTGAGGCCTTCCTTGATGAGGGGGACCTTGACGACGACGTGGTCGTCGATGTCGGCCAACCGTTGGGCTTCCTCAAGGATGCCTTCGGCGTCCGTGGCGACGACTTCCGCGCTGACGGGGCCTTGCACGAGGTCGCAGATCTCTTTGACGAGCTTGTCGAAGGGGCGATCTTGCGTGGCCGCCAGGGAGGGGTTCGTGGTGACGCCGTCGATGATGCCAAGGTCGACGCCGCGTTTGATCTCGCTCATGTCCGCTGAGTCCAGGAAGAGCTCCATATGCTCG
>PWVY01000302.1 GCA_003561665.1 Thermoplasmata archaeon | reverse complement strand
GTGGGCGTGGTCGATGTCTGCGTGGGGGATGATGAGGGGGGTACGGAGGACGCGGTGGAGGGTTAGGCCTTGAGGGGAGAGCGTGATCCCCTGGAACGCACGCTTGGTTTCGAAGTACATGATCCAAGCGAGGCTTACGAGGAGGAGAGGGAGGGCGACGAGCGGCCCGGTGAACATGCTGGCGCCAGCGATGGTGGCCCCGGTCCCAAGCATGAGAACGGGGACGGGGTGTTGGTTGAGGAGTTTCGTGGCGAGGATGATGAGGGCGATGCCTAGGGCTGTTAGTATGACGCGGGATGCATGCAACGAGAAACCTAGCTGGGTGAGGGGGTCTGTGAGGAAGCTGGGGGCGATGAGGGGCGGTAGCGTTGCAAGGAGGAGACCTAAGCCGGGCGCGTAGCGGCGCCAACGGGGTCGACGGGCGGGGCGTACGCGCGCGGCCATAGGTTCACCAAGGGCGGATTGCACAGGGACTGTTGGACGCGGGGGGGTATGTGGGTTCGCGTCCGTTCGTCGATGCGTTTAGGAGAGTCCGGCGAGTTCCCTGTTTTTCTCTTTGTAGTCTGCCCATTCGTCCGGTACATCGTCTTCGGGGAAGATGTCGGTGACGGGGCAGACGGCAACGCAGGCGCCGCAGTCGATGCACTCTTCCGGGTGGATGTAGAACATCTCTTCGGCTTCGTAGATGCAGTCTACGGGGCAGACGTCGACACAGTCAGCGGATTTGGTCCCGATGCAGGGTTCTGCGATTACGTGAGTCATGGTGATTCACCGGCGGCGCGTGTATCCTGTATGGGGCGGTTGGTGTATGTAAACCCTCTGAATTTTCGGGCGACCTGAATGTTCAAAGCGGCAAGGAACGGGTCCGAGAAGCTCTCTAACGGGGACGAGGTTCGTATCATATACCGTTAGATTACGCGTAGATGCACGGGTTCGCCGCGGTGGTTCCAACAACGCCATGTTTCTCGGGTGTACGGTTCGTGTATGATGATGTGCGTGTGTCCGTGTTGGCCGAAGAGTTGAAGGTCCTCTTGGGAGGGTCGGGCGGTCCTTGAGGGATGGCTGTGTACGGTTCCTACCACGTAGGGGTCGGGGGGGAGTTCGTGCATCTGTAGGATGGCGTGCGTGGCGCCTTGGACGGTGCCGGGAACGATCACGATCTCGTCGATGGTGTCGTGGGGGGCTCGGAGCGCTCCGGCGAACTCGTTCGGGTGTGCGTGGCGCGCGCTTTCGATGATAAGTTGGAGGGCTTCTTGCTCAATCTTCGTGATGGGGTGTGTGGTCGGGGCCTGGCGGCGCCGCTTGCTTTTGCTTCTTTGTGAATCAGAAGCGTCGGTCTTGTCGCCCTTGAGCCAATCGAAGAAACCCATGTGTTTGCGTATCCTAAGCGAGGGCGCTCTCGTATGTAAGTTCTGCACCGGGCGCCCCCCGTCACTGTGACGGTTGTAGGGGTTCGCGCGTGTGGGAACGTCCCACACAACCCTTATCGTCTACTCACGCGTTCCATGCGGTGAGGGAATCGGCATGACGGAACAAGGCGAACGGGCTGAGCAACTCCCTATTGATGGCTTCGCGCATGTGGAGCTCTACGTAGGGAACGCGAAACAGGCCTCCTACGTGTACGAGAATGCGTACGGGTTCACGCCCGTCGCGTATGCGGGGCCCGAGACCGGCGTGCGCGATCGCGCCAGCTACGTGATGGAACAGGGCGATCTCCGGATCATCCTTACAGCCCCGATGACGACCGAGGGCACCATCGCTGAACACGTTGCTCGTCACACCGACGGGGTTCGTGACGTTGCGTTCGTAACCAACGATGTGCAAGGCACCTTCCAGGAGGCGGTGGATAGGGCTCAGGAACACGAGGAGGTTTTCCAAGGTGAGGAGCTCGTCGACGACGGGTTCGTTGTTCGCAAACCTGAAACGATTGAGGATGAGCATGGCACGGTGGACATCGCAACGCTTGCCACCTTCGGCGACACCGTTCACACGCTCATCGACACCTCGAACTATGGTGGCCCGTTCCTACCCGGTTACGAATCGATCGATACGGATCGGGACGTGCAGGGTGTAGGGTTCCAAACGCTGGACCACACGGTTGGGAACGTTGGCGAGGGGGACATGGCCCGCTGGGCGCGCTTTTACGAGAGCGTGTTCGGGTTCCGTCGGTTCTTGGACTTCGATGAGGACGACATCAGCACGAAGTACAGCGCGCTCCGAAGCGTCGTCATGGCGAACGATGATTTGAGCGTCAAGATCCCCATCAACGAGCCCGCGGAGGGCTTGAAGAAGAGCCAGATCCAAGAGTACTTGGATTTCTATCCGGGCCCTGGCGTTCAACACCTCGCCATCACGACCGAGAACATCCTCACAACGATCGAGGAGATGCGCACCCGAGGCGCAGACTTCCTGGATGCCCCAGAGGCGTACTACGAGAACCTCCCGGACCGGATCCCCATCGAAGGCATCGATGAAGCCCTCGAAGACCTTGAAGAGCTGGGCATCCTTGTGGATGAAGAAGAGGAAGGGTACCTGTTGCAGCTGTTCACGAACCCGATTCAAGACCGTCCTACCTTGTTCTTCGAGATCATCCAGCGCAAAGGCGCGCAAGGTTTCGGGAAAGGCAACTTCAAAGCTCTGTTCAAGAGCTTCGAGCAGGAGCAAGAGAAACGAGGCAACCTCTGACGACCGTGATAACGACGCGGGAGGGTTAGCCTGCCCGCGTGTTCCCTACGAGGATGGTCAAAACCTCGCCCGTGATCGCGCTGCTGTCTGCGTTCGAGGCGAAGAAAACGTAGGAGGGCGCGATTTCCTCGGGTTGGGCTGGGCGGCCCAGGCCCGTTGAGCCTCCGAACGCCTCGATGTCCTCATGGGAGCGCTCGGCGGGGTTGAGAGGTGTCCAAACCGGTCCAGGAGCTACGCAGTTGACGCGGATCCCTTCGTCGATGAGGGCTTCGGCAAGGGACTTCGTGAACGCGTTGATGGCGCCTTTCGTGGTGGCGTAATCGATGGCAGTCCCTCGACCCATCAGGCCGAGGATTGAGCCGGTGTTGACGATGCTGCTCC
>PWVY01000097.1 GCA_003561665.1 Thermoplasmata archaeon | reverse complement strand
TGGCTTTTCGGGCCCAGCTTGGGTCGTCCACGATGCGTGTGAGAAGGGCAAGGTCAACCTCGGCCGCGGAGGGCATTGGGTGGCTGCACGGGGTTCGGTGGTTTAAGGCCGACGATGGTGGCAGATGGGCAACGCCGTAGGGCGTTCGGGGCTGGCCGGGACCTTAACGGAGGCCTTTTTATGTGGAAGGCGGCTGCGAGCGGGGAGGATTCAGTGATGGTTTTATCCAAACGGGTGAAGAGGGAAGACGAGGGCGTGAGCGCGGTCATCGGCGTCATCTTGATGGTCGCGATCACGGTCGCGATCGCTGCGACCGTGTACATCTGGGTCGGCGGCTTTGGCGTCGGCGATGCTGGGGACGAGACCGCAAGCGCCACCGCCAGCGCGGCCAGCATCGATGACACGAACGACTGGATACGCGTGACGCTCAGCAGCGGCGAGAACGCGCCCTACAGCGCGGACGATGTTCGAATCGAGGTGCTCGACGCGAACCAAAGGGTAGAGACAACGGTTTGTAACACGCCTAGCCAAGACGCTTCGTACCCTTCCTGCGCTGACGAATTCACCGGGGAATGGGAGGTCGGCTCCTCCAAATACCTCCCCTGTTCATGGGCTGGAAGCCACCAGATCACGGTCACCGTCATGAACACCGTGATCATGGACAGCAGCATAAACTGCTCCAACGCTAGTGACACATCACTAGGCTAGCACGCACGAACCAAGCCATCCACCCTCCCCTCTGGGGGCCTTCGAACGCTCCAGCTCAAGCTCCCCTCGAACCCACAGTTAGATCGCAAACCCGCTGAACACGACCATCGCCATGATCATCATCACCGCCGCATGACGCAACCCCGGCCCGTACTTATGGAACGCCAAAACGCCCGCAAGCACGCCCCCCCCCAAAGCCTGCACAAGGCTCGCAACGTAGAAGAACTGCCGGTAATCCTCCAACGACACCCGCATACCCTCCACCGCCCCCCCCAACGCGGGAACATCCTGAGCGATCAACAACTCCGGCAAAAACCGCCAATACAACATCGCAGCAACGCCCAAGAACACAAGGAACGTCAAGTACACCACGATCGTGTACATCGCCATCGCCGACCGCCGCTCGTTCTTCAACGCCTGCAACGCGCGCACATCCCGAGACACCGCATCCAACACGTCCGTGATGCGACCTCCCGAATACTCCGCCTCCAAGATCAACGAGCACGCCCGCTGAACCAACGGCGTTTTCACCCGCTCAGCAAACCGCCCCACGACCTCATCGAACGGCACATTCCACGACAGCTGCGCCGCCATCCGATCCACCTCCGGCGACAACTCCCCATAATCCGCCTCCGCAGCCAACTCCACGCTCGCAGCCAACGGGATCCCCGCACGCCGGTTCGACGCCAAGTCACGCAAGAAATCCGGGAAACGCTCCTCCAAACGACGCACCTTTTTGGCCTGATGCGCCGCATGGAACCCGATCGGGGCCACAGCGATCAGCGCACCCAACGCCAACAGGTCCACGGCCCCGAACGGGCCCAACACCCAGAACGGCAACGGGAACCCCAGCATGACCAACCCCGAGTACGCGACGACCAGCACCCCCAGGACAAGGCTTGCCCACCGCACGACCGCCCCCACCGTGACCGGTTCATCTTCCTGGAGACCTCTCTTTGGCAAAAGTGCCCGCCGCAACGGGACCACGCCCCCAAGGGCCGAACCTTCGCTTGATGGAGCCCTCGTGACCGTTCCCGACTCGATCTCGTGATCGCTCATGGCTACACCTTCGGGCTCACGGTCTCGACGGCCACGATGAAGCCCGCGTTGATCAACGGCACCAGCACCAGCATCAAAACGTACCCCAACTGCAAGGGAAGATCCCCGCTCGTACCGAAAAGAACGAGCACGGAAAGAAGCACGATGATGAAGATCGGTCCCGCCACGGCCACCGTCACGTAACTCTCCGCCAAGATGCCCAAACTGTCCAGGAAGCTCTCCTGCTCTTGGTGACGATCCTCCAAGTACTGTTCCGCCTTCGCGTCAAGGAAGCTATGAAGCGCTCCACCCGCCATGATGGACGTGATGGCGCCATCAAGGAAATCCTCGAACCGCGCCGAAGGGGCCCGGTCCGCAGCCATAGACAACGCCGTGATCAAATCATGCCCAAGCACCTCCACATCCCGGTTGATACGTGAAGCCTCCACGGCGATCTCCCCATACACATCCTGCCGAGCCAAGTTCTCGAACAAATGCTCAGGATCCACGTCCGCTGTCGACATGGAGGCCAAATAGTTCACCGCGAACGGAAGATTGTCGTCGATCTCCTCCCCCCGCATGAACGCGACCAAGCGCGGGCCATGCAACATCCAGGAGTACACCACGCCCGTGATGGTCAAAGCCAGCGTGACCCCCAGCGCGGCCAAGGGGAGGGGAACCGTCCAAACCTCTAGCGTGTGAAGCACGATGCCAACGATCCCGGCAAGCACCGAGACCAAAACGATGGCCAGGAGGAAAGCCAACCGGATAGAGACGTACATATCCGCCCGTTGAGGGATGCTGGCCTTCTGCAACACCAAATCGAAGTCCGGCTGGTCTTCGAGGATGCGCCGGGCAAGGGGGCCAAGGCGTTGGTAAGCCCATCGTGCAACCTTCGGGTTCATGGGTCGATGGCCTCCTCGATGGGCGCCTCCTCCATGTCTTCGTGAGCGTGTTCTAGCACGCGCTCGGGGCGGGCGTAGTAGGTTGCAACGACGTCGCTGACGTCCGTGATGTGCCGTATGCCTTAACTCGCCATCCATGATAGGATCAAGGCACGGTTCGTCCATTCGTCTTGCACTTCCTGGAGCGAGAGATTTTGACGGCGGCGCCAGTCATCCAAGACGTGGCTTCTCCCCAAGTAGTTGAACCGGTCTCCGTTCGGGGTCCACTCGTACACCTTGTTGGTCAGGAGGTCCCCGGTGGAATCATCAATGCCCACGATCTCCGTGAGGGCCTTGATGCGTCGAACCATCCGGTCGCCGACGCGGGCTTGGGTTTGCACAGCGATCGCGTCGAGGGTTTGAAGCATGATGCGTGGGACATC
>PWVY01000055.1 GCA_003561665.1 Thermoplasmata archaeon | reverse complement strand
GGTGAAGCGGTGGACTTCGTGGCCTCCGTTCTTGCCAAGTTCTTCCCGTAGAGCGGTTGATTCGAGGAGGCTGATCATCATGTCGGCCATCTCGTCGATGTCCCAGAAGTCGGCTTTGAGAAGGTGGTCGAGGGCTTCGCCTGCTCCCGTGGTTTTGCTCACGATGGTAGGTAGGCCCGTGGCCATGGCTTCGAGGATGCTGATGCCGAAGGGTTCGCTGATGCTTGGGAGCACGTAGATGCCGCTTTGGCGGTAGACCTCGGCAAGTTCGTCCTCTGGTACGTACCCGGCGAAGCGCACGTTGGATGCCATGTCGTGTTCGATGGTGAACCGGATCATCTCTTCGAGGAGGGGGCCGTCCCCGGCGATGATGAACTCGGCATCCGGTTTGACCTCAAGGACGCGGCGGGCTGCTTCGAGGAATTGCATGGGGCCTTTTTGCTGAAGGAGCCGTGAGAGGAAGAGAACGGTTCTGCGACGTTTTTCGTAGTCCCTGTTCTCGGCGTCGTAGAGTTCGTCGAAGTTGACGCCGTTGTAGACGGGAGATATCCGCTCGGATGGCGCGTCATATTCGCGTTCGATGAGGTTCTTGGTGTAGCGGCTAACGGTGATGATGTGGTCGGCTCCGTGGATGCCTGCGCGTTCGATGCCTTTGATCCACCGTTGGGGTTCGAGCCCCCCGCTTCGATCGATCTCCGTGCTGTGAACGGTGAACAGAAGTGGGATGTTTGTGGTTTCGCGCAGGTCCAGCGCGGCAGGAACCGTCACCCAGTCGTGGCAGTGTAAGAGGTCGGCGTCGTGGGATTCGAACGCGTGGGTTAGGCGTTCGTTGTAGAGTTTGACGGCTTCGTTGAATTTGTCTTGGTAGCCTCGTGTGGGATTGTCTTCGGTTCGGTCCGGATTGGAATAGGGTGTAACGTCCGGGTCGGCTTCGACTTCTAGGATGCGAGCATGGTCATGGTGCTCTGCGACCGGTTCGCCTCCTTGACCGGCGTAGATTTTCGGCATGTAGAAGTCGATGTCGACGCCGGACCGGTTCAGGCCTCGGGTTAGTTCAAGGCAGTGGACGCCGAGGCCTCCCGCGATGAAGGGTGGGAACTCCCACCCGAGCATGGCGACTTTCATCCCTCATCCACCTCCGGGAGAATGCGTTGTTGAGCGATGAGAGGGGGTGCATCCTGCTGGGATCGGGTGTATGCGTTGATGGTTTCGATGAACGTGGAGTGGCTCCAGACAAGGGGGATGACGCTTGTCGGTTCGCCGGTCTCGCGGTCCTTTTGCTCGGGGAAGAGGTCGGTGGAACCGGCTTGGTCGATGACCCAGGAGAGAAGCTCATGGCATCGTTCCGTGTTGCCAAGGTCCAGGTAGCAGCGGGCTAGCCATAGCGTGCAGATGATCCAAGCGTTCTCGTCGCCATAGTAGGTGTCTCCTTCGTAGCGAGCGATGCCTCCTGTTGCTTTGACCCATAACCGGTTTTCGATGCTGTTGACAACCGTCTTGTAGCGTGGGTCGGTGGGCTCAAGGATGCCGTGTTGGAGGGCGAGCAGGCTGGATGCGTCTAGCGCGTCGTCCTGGGGGTTTAGGGATTTGTAGAAGGCGTCTTTGTGGGGGTTCCAGAAGGCTTCGAGGGCGGCTTCGTGCATGCGCGTTGCCGCGCTGGCCCAGTATTCGTGACGTTTGCCAAGGGCTTGACCGATGCGGGCAGCGCTTTTTAGGCCTTGGATGGCCGTTGCGACGGTGTAGATGTTGACGCTTTTTCGTTCTTCCCAGAGGTCGTAGCTGGGCTTGGGGAGACCGTCGTCGTCGACGAAGTGCATCAGGAAGTCTGCAGCGTCTCGGACCATGCCCCATGAGGGGAGGAGTTCGTCGACGTTCCCGCTGCATTCGTAGAAGTAGCGTGCGGCGGTGATCACGCTTGCGGTTTGGTCAAGTTGGAGGAAGGGAGGTGGGTGCCAGGTTGATCCTACGCTTCCGTCGGGGAAGTGTCTGTGGAGCAGGTATCCTTCGTTCTCTTGGGCCTTGTCGGCGAATCGTAAGAGAGCGACGGTGTTTCGGTTGAGGCCGACTTCGCTCATGGCTCGGGTGATGAGGGATGCGTCGCGCCACCAGCAGTAGCAGTATGTGTCTCCGCCCCATTTGAGGGTTCGAGCGTCGGGGCTGGCGATGATGGATCCGTTCTCGGATTGGCAGTCTTGGAGGATGAAGAGGCTTCGTTCGTAGATGCTCTCGGTTCCTTCGGGGAGGTCCTTGGCGGGGCTGGGCATCTTGTTCTCGAGCCAGTTGCTCCAGTATCTTCGGGCTTCGTTCGTGTAGATCTGGGGGGGGCGGCCGTCGATTTGATCGTAGAAGTCGTTGACTTCCTCGCGGGATCGTCCCATGAGGACGAAGAAGTGAACCTCTTTTTTCTCGCCGGGGGGGATTTCAAGGTTCCATTGGACGACGCTGTCTGCGGCTCCGTGGCTTATGCGGTTGCCTTCAAGTTCGCCGTCCTCGGCGTCGACGTAGCTTCCTTCGAGGCCTTTGAGGGTGTGTTCTCCGCACACGCAATCGTCGAAGGTTGGGTGGCCGACGAGTTGGAAGTAGAACCCGCGTTTGTAGTGGGTGACGGTGCCGCGTTCGTCGTCCCAGTAGGCGGTGTCTTGGTAGAGGGTCCCGGCCATGTTGAGGCTTTGGTAGTGGAAGATGCGCAGGTGTCGGGGCCGGTTTTGTGGGTTCTGGATGGTGATTCGGCGGATGACCATGTCGAGGTCGGGGTGGACGAGGTCATGGAGGGTGAGGTCGAGATCCAGGCGGTGGAAGTTGGTTTGGCTGATGTTCGTGCCTGAGACGTACCCTACATCTTGGGGGGGTTCGCCTTCTTGGTCGATCCATGTGAAGGTGTCGGATTCTTCGTCGTAGAGGCCAAGGCGGGCGTCTTGGAGTTGTTGGTGGAGGCCGGGGTGTGGGTAGTAGAGCTGCTCCCAGGATCCTCGTTCGTCTAGGGTGAGCAGGGCGTGCCCGTTTCCGGATAGCGTGTGGATCATGGTTGGTTTCCTCCGTTGGGTGGTGGGTTCGGTTCGGTGGGGAGCAGGGGGCCGGGG
>PWVY01000098.1 GCA_003561665.1 Thermoplasmata archaeon | reverse complement strand
GAGTCGGTTGCGTGCTTGCCGGATGCCTTCCTTGACGCTGCTTTTGGGGAAGGCGACGACCTCGTTGGCTCCGGTGCTGGCGCCGCTGGGCGCCGCGGCGGTGCCGAACCCGTTCGTGGTCCAAACGTCGCATTCCACGGTGGGGTTGCCTCGGCTGTCGAGGATCCTGCGGTATTGGAGCGCGAGGATCTCTCCCACGGGATCATGCCTCCTGCGAGGGGCCGGTTGCTGCGCGGAGGACCGTGATCGGGATGTTGTCTTCGGCGTATTCCTTCTCGGCGACGAGGATGGGGTCGAGGGCTTCTTCGGGTTCGACGGGCACGAGGATGGGGGCGCCCGAGCTGATCTGGAGCGAGCGGGCTCCGATGATGCGTGCTCGCTCGAACCGGTTGATCCGGTCGGGAGAGGCGACAGGCTGGGGCGGCATGGGCCCGCCAGAAGGCGTCCTCGTATTAAAACGTCGGGGCTTGAGCAGGGGGGTGTGGGGGGTCATGGGTTGGTGGGCCCCATGGTGGTGCCTTGTGCGCAGGCGTGGCACACGCCGGGGGTGTTGTCGTCCTGGTGGTCTTGGCAGGTGGGCGTTCCGCACATCCGGCACGTTGTCCCGGCTGGTTTTTGGCAGTACCCGCACGTGCCTAGCGTAGCCATGGCTCGTAGCGAGGTGGGGAGCACGTGAAGAGGTTATGGTTCCCCGTTCTCGAACGGTTGGGGTGTGGGGTTAGGCTTCGATGTGGATGAAGCCGTCCTCTTCGCCTTGTTCGATGTGCGTGATGGTGCCGTCGATGCTGGCGTGGTGGACCTCGCTGAAGGTGCCTGCATCGTTGATGGTGGCGATGGTGTCGCCGGTGGTGACGGTGTCTCCTTCGTTGACTTGGGGCGTGCTGGGGGCGACGAGCCCTGCGAAGCCGGGGTTGCTGATCAGCGGTACGTGCACGCGGTCGACGTCCAGGCGTGTGGGTTCTTTCTCTTGGGGGCCTTCTTTCCAGTCGTAGTCGCCGTTGTGGAGGACGTCGATGCGGCTTTGTACGCCGCCGGCGCGGACTTCGTCGACGGTGTCGCCGTCGAGGATGAGGATCGCGTTGGTGCGTTTCCTGACGCCGAAGGCTTCGGGGTCGGCGACTTCGAAGCACCATCCGGGCCCGCCATCGGCGAGGACTTTGCCTTGTTCTTCGATCTCCTCGAGGCTGGTTCCGGCGGCTTGGAGCAGGTCTTCCATGGGGGTGCCAAGGGGGACGTCGAGGAACTTGTGTTCGGGGGCGTCGCCGTAGATGTGCACGAACTTGCGCGTGACGGGGGCTCCGTCGTTGAGCATGTTGTAGACCCAGTAGAGGGATTCGGTGTTGTGCACGACCCAGTTGTGGTCCATGGGGAGGTCTTGGCCGACGCTTTCGCCGGTGATCATGGCGAGGAGGGCTTTCTCTTTCCCGAAGTTGTAGTTGTCTGCGGTGTAGGCGTGGAGGATGCCTTCTTCTTCGTCCGCGTTGATGGGGAGGTCTTTGATGGTGTAAACGTTCCCGCCGGTGGCCTTCTCGAGGCGGTGGCTCCATTCGCGGTCTTTCTCTTTGGCTCCGACGACGATGAGATCGAAGACGCCTTCGTTGAGGAAGGTTTCGAAGAGTTCGGCGTACTTGTCGGCGTGTTCTTTGCCGAGCCATTTGTCGATGTAGTAGCCGGGTTCGCTTTCTTGGTGGTTCATCATCAAGCGCGTGGGGCCCCATTTGCCGTATGTGGGGAAACCGGCACCGCCGGCGCCTGCGAGGCCGTGGTCGCGGAGTTGATCGACGAGGGTATCCGGGTTAAGGTTCAGGGTCATAGCGGCCCTTACTCCCACAAGGTCTTCGTAAGCCTTTCGGGTGGCTAGTCGTGTCAAGCGACGTTCCTGCCTGTGCGCGAGGCGATCGCTTGAGGGTTGACCGGTGATGGGGATACCTAGCGCGGAGATCGCCCGTCGGCCAGGGGAAGCGGGTAGGTGGGAGACGATGCGGAGGGCAGGTTTGAACCTGCGAACCCCAATGGTTTGGTCAAGCCCTCTACCAAGCGGTTAACCGAAGGAAGCCGCGTGCGGGGAGAAAGCAAGGGGAACCGGTACGCCGTTGGTACGGCTGAATGCGGAGGGCAGGATTTGAACCTGCGAACCCCTATGGGAAAGCGCCCTGAACGCTTCGCCGTTGGCCATGCTTGGCGACCTCCGCAGGCCGGGGGCCACCAGCAGGGGGGGTTTCGTACTTCAGTGTAACGAGCAAGGAGCGTTACCCGTCCTCGGTTTGGGGGCTGGTCCAGGCTTTGTCCAGGTCAAGGCCGAAGGCTCCCTCCTCGTCGTCCTTGTCGGCCTTGTCCTTCTTGGCTTTGGCCTCGTCCTCGGCGTCATCGTCCTCTTCGAGCGTCCCGATCATGTCTTCGACGTCGCCCATCAGGGTCCCTCCTTGGGTTGTTCTGTTCCGGCGTGGTGCTTTGTGAACCGTTCTTGGATGCGGGTTTCGATGCTAGCAAGCGCGATCTTGCCGCGGGTTTTCTCGACCATGCGCCGGCCTACATCCACCTTGTGTCGGTGATCCACGAGGCCTCCGCTGACATCCAGTAGGAGCAGCTCCTCCAAAAGGGTCTCCATTTGCTCCAGGCGACGGTGGGCCTCTTCGACGCGGTCGTCGATGAGCGCATCCAGGGCCAACCGGTGGGTTTCCCCGATGGCATCGCCGACGCCGAGCATGAACGCTTCGTCCGTGATCCGATCCGTGGGGTAGGGTGCATCCTGGCCTGCGAGCGTCAACACGGTCCATGCTTCGGCGACCTCGGTCAGGGCGTTGCGGAGGGCGCCGCTGGCCCAAAGGTCCGGGTGATCGGTGAGAAGGGCTTTGACGTTCTCGACCTCGTCCAGGAGCTCTTTGTAGGTTCGTTTGGCCTTGTCGGTTTCGTGTTGGTGGACGCTCGTGATCACGGTGCGGGCTTTCGTCGTGATGGTTCGTTTCTCGTTGAGCATCTGGTCGCGCGTCTGGTTCTTAGCTTGCAAGCGCTCGCGGGCTTGTTCCAGTCGCGTGAGGAGCGTGTCCACACGCCCTAGGCGGTGGGGGGGAGGATAAGGTCTTCTGTTCG
>PWVY01000297.1 GCA_003561665.1 Thermoplasmata archaeon | reverse complement strand
TCGAGCTTGTGCGCGAGCCAAGAGGTTCTCTTTGATTAGCGTTGCTTCCCGAGGTTCCCCGCGTGGGATCCCAGGGAAGCGCTTGGATCCAACGGTTCGAGCCTCATGGATGCCGGCCTGCCACTTGACGCGACAAGGTGTGGCATGATAGGGGGAACGCTTGGGGGCAACCCAACGCATATACGGGAGGTGAGTTTGTCCAGGGTCAATGGCGGAGACCCTGAACCTGTTCCGCTACGCGCACTTCGCGCAGCTCCCAGAGCCGTACCGAGGCCTGGAGGCCAACGAGCGCACCGAACGCATCCAACGCGCCCTCGACCGCCTGGGTGATTCCACGCTCATCCTCGGCCACAACTACCAACACGAAGAGATCTACGAGGTCTCGGACATCACCGGGGATAGCTTCAAGCTCTCCAAAGAAGCCGCCGCCTCGGACGCCGAGAACATCATCTTCTGCGGCGTCACGTTCATGGCCGAAACTGCAGACATCCTCACCAACGGGGAACGCAACGTCATCATCCCCAGCCGCGAGGCCGCCTGCCCCATGGCCGGCATGGCCGAGATGGTGCAAGTCAGCCAAGCCTGGGACGAGATCACGCGCGTCGTCGACCCCGACGAGATCGTGCCCATCACGTACATGAACAGCTACGCGGATTTGAAAGCCTTCACAGGGCGCATGGACGGGGCCATCTGCACCAGCTCAAGCTCGCACGAGATCTTCGAATGGGCCCTTGAGCAAGACAAGAAGATCCTCTTCCTCCCCGACAAACACCTCGGCCACAACACCGCTCACGACCTCGGGTACCACGACGACGATTGGGTCCTATGGAACGCTTGGCACCCCGAGTTCGGAGGCACCACGCCCGAAGCCGTCGAGGATGCCCGGTTCATCCTCTGGGAAGGCATGTGCCAAGTGCACGACCGCTTCGCGCCCGAACACGTCGACCAGATGCGCGAAAAACACGACGACGTGGACATCGTCGTCCACCCCGAATGCCCCCGAGACGTCGTTGAAGCCTCCGATTATGCAGGTTCCACCAGCCAAATCATCGATTACGTCGATGACGCACCCAGCGGTTCCACCATCGCCATCGGGACCGAAGTGCACCTGATCCGCCACCTTCAACGCGAACACGAGGACAAACACATCGTGCAACTGTGCGGCGAAGCCTGCCTGGACTGCAACGCGATGCGCCAAATCGACCCCAACTACCTCACCTGGGTCCTCGAAGAACTCGTGAAAGGGAACGTGATCAACCGCGTCACCGTCTCCAAGGAGGACCGAGACTGGTCCAAGGTCGCTCTTGACCGCATGCTCGAGATCGGATCGTGAACGTTCATGGTTAACCAACAACGCGATGTCGTCGTCGTGGGCGGCACCCTGGCCGGTGCTGCAGCCGCCTTGGCTGCCACCCGAAGCGGCGCCCGCACCCGCTTGCTGATGCAAGGCGCCCGACGCCCACCCCCGACGGAACCGATACCCAGCAACGTGCAAGATCAAGCCAAGAAAGCGGTGAAAGCCTACGACGTTCCACCTCCCGAAGAAGCGAACGTTCTCCGCTTCCGCGCCCGTCGCGTTCGACGATGGCTTGACGAGCTGGGGATCGAGAACGATGACGAATGGGCCATGAACCTCCACGATGCCCTCCTCGAACGATGCAACCGAGAAGGGGCCGCGCTAGACGAGGACGCCGTCGCGGTTCGCTTGATCGGGACCCATGAGACCGGCATCAACGGCGTCGTCCTCGTGGATGGGGATGACAGTTCAACGCATCGCGCCGAGACCACGATCCTCGCCGGCGGCGGAGCTGCCTACGTCTGGCCCGGAAACACCACGCACCCAAGCCCCCCAAGCGGGCTCGCGCTAGCCCTCCGCGCCAACCTGCCCATCGGGGACATCGGGCACATCGCATGGGATACCTCCGACGATGATCCAAGGCCGGTTCGTTTCCTCGACGGTGTCCGAGGCGATGGGCGCGGCCACACGGACATCCCCGGCGTAGCCGCCTGCGGTGAAACGTTAGCAAGCCCCTGGCATGCGGATGAGACCCTCTGCTACCTGGAGGATGTCATCCGTGGCCTCGAAGCGGGCGGGTTCCAAGGCCCGCCCGGGCAAGGATCTCAGCCCGAGCTTGTTCCCATCGTCGACACGCCCATGCCCCCGGGCTTTTGCGAGGTCAAACTTGGCCGGCTTCGAGGCACCCTCGCCGAGCACGCCGGACCCAACGCCGACCAATCCTCGCTCAAGAACGGGCACGCTGCTTTGCTTTCGCTCCGCGGCGAGTTCAAGGACTACGCTCGCGCCCGCGCAGAAGCAGACGTGCAACTGCTCTCACAAACCGCGGACGTTGCCCTCGCGCACGTTGACGCGCGCTTGAACAAGGCATAAGCGACGGTTCAGACCCACGCTGAAGCGGGCATGTATAGGGGAAACAGGAGCGTTACCGCGATCCCTCTTTAAGCGCGGAACGTTTATCTCTGAGAAGCGACAGAAAGACCTCCCGTGATGCATGTACGCGTGGGTGACCCTGTCAAGGTACGCATCGCCCCCGATGTGGATCAGTGCCTCTGGGGAGAGGAAGGGTTCGTGACGGCGCTCACGAGCGACCAACGCGTCATCGTGGAACTCCAGGACGGGTCGGATGTGACCGTGAACCCCGACCAAGTCGAGCATGCGCCCTGGGTGGACACGAACGCCGCCTTCCGTGGGACAACCGTGCGAATCTTCTAGTCCTCGTCCTCGTCAAGGAACTCCTCAGGATCCTCCAGGTGCTCATCGAGCTCCTCCGGGGATGGCCCCTCCGAGCCCGGGATATCCTCGCCTTCCGAGGGATCCGGCGTGCCGGCGATGCCACCGACCGCTAAGTCATCCAATTCGCTGGGAGACAGCGTTGGGGAACCATCACCGTCACCGTTGTCCCCGCTCATGCCCAACGCCTTCAAGAACTCGATGGGCAACGGGATCACGATGTTCGTACCCTGCTCCGTGCTAGCTTCTTGGATCGTCTGCAACGTGCGAAGGTACAGCGCGCCGGGACCTTCGCTCATGATGCGAGAGGCTTGCGAGAGTCGCTCTGCGGCTTGTTTTTCACCTTCG
>PWVY01000205.1 GCA_003561665.1 Thermoplasmata archaeon | reverse complement strand
CCAGCGCCAGCACCGCCTCCACCCCCACCCTTATCATCGTTACCTTGCCCCCCGCCGAACCCGAACCCTGTGCTGAACAAGGGGATCAAGGTCCCGTTCGGGGTGTCGATGGGATCCCCGATTACGCGGTCAGCGTCAAGGAGGCTTGAGAGCTGGCCCAAGGACTGGTCGAACATGTGATCGATGCTGTTCGTCATACGCGCTCAAGCAGGCCAATGCTCCCAAAGGCTGTCAAGGTTCGCATATCCTCACGCATCACGGGGTGGGCGTCGCCTCTGCGGTTGGACGATCCCTCGCGGGTAGGATCTCACGGAGAGCTTGCCCTGTGTGGGTATCCGTGGTGGCGATCTGCTCAGGTGTCCCTTCCGCGACGATCGTGCCACCGTTCTCTCCTCCTTCGGGTCCAAGATCGATGACATGGTCGGCGGTTTTGATCACGTCGAGGTTGTGCTCGATGATGCACACCGTGTTGCCCTGGTCGACGAGGCGATGCAACACGTTGAGAAGCTTCTTGATGTCGCTGACGTGAAGCCCCGTGGTGGGTTCGTCCAGCACGTACAGCGTGTCCCCTGTTTGGCGTTTGGAAAGTTCCCGAGCGAGCTTGACGCGTTGTGCTTCACCGCCGCTTAGGGTTGGAGCGGGTTGGCCAAGGCGGATGTATCCAAGACCGACATCGGCCAGGGTCTTGAGCTTGCGCTTGATTTTGGGGATATCCTGGAAGAACGAGAGCGCTTCTTCCACGGTCATCTCCAACACGTCGTGGATCGTCTTTTCCTTGTACGTGATCTCGAGCGTTTCTTGGTTGTAGCGAGCGCCTTCGCATTCCTCACAGGGGACGTAGATGTCGGCAAGGAAATGCATCTCGACCTGTTTTTGCCCGTTCCCACCGCATGCTTCGCAGCGGCCTCCTTTCACGTTGAAGCTAAAGCGGCCTTTCTCGTAACCGCGTTGCTTGGAAAGGGGCGTTTTGGCGAAGAGTTCGCGGATGGGCGTGAAGAGCTTGGAGTACGTTGCAGGGTTCGATCGGGGGGTTCGACCGATGGGGCTTTGGTCAACGAGGGTGACCTTGTTGATCTCTTCAACGTTCTCGATCGCGTCGTGGTCGCCGGGGATCTCGCTGGCGTCATGGAGTTCGCGCGCCAGGGCCTTGTAAAGCGTTTCGTGCACAAGCGTGCTTTTCCCGCTCCCGCTGACGCCGGTGATCGCGATGAAGGCGCCGATGGGGAACTCGACCGTGACATCGTCGAGGTTGTGCATGCGGGCCCCTTGAAGCGTGATGCTCGGCCCGGTCACGGGGCGGCGCGTTGGGGGGATCTCGACATCCAGTTCGCCGCGTAGAGCCTTCCCCGTGAGGCTATCCATCGTTGCAAGCTCCTCGGGTGTGCCTTGGGCGACGACCTCGCCTCCGTTCTCGCCAGCGTGGGGGCCAAGGTCGATGACGTGATCGGCAGCGTGGATGACGGGCTTGTCGTGCTCGACGACGAGGAGCGTGTTCCCAAGGTCGCGGAGACCCTCAAGGGAACGGATCAGCCGTTGGTTGTCGCGATGGTGAAGCCCGATGGTGGGTTCATCAAGCACGTAAAGGACGCCAACGAGGCCGCTGCCGATTTGCGTGGCAAGGCGGATGCGTTGACTTTCGCCTCCGCTTAGCGTCTCGCTGGCACGGGAAAGGGTGAGGTATTCGAGGCCGACCTCATCCATGAAGGACAGGCGCGAGCGGATCTCCTTGATGATCTCGCCAGCGATGGCGCGTTCGCGGCCTGTGAAGTCTTCCTCGAGGCCTTGGAACCAGTCGACCAATCGCCCGATCGGTTGCTCGCAGATGTCCTGGATGTTCTCGCCGCGGACCGTCACGGCGAGGCTGGTGGGGTTCAGGCGTTGGCCTTGGCAGGCTGGGCAGGGCCGATCGGCCATGAGGTTGCTGATGCGTTTGCGCACGCGGTCGCTGTCGGTGTTCTTGTAGCGTCGTTCAAGCTGGGGGAGCAGGCCTTCGAAGCGGGCGTGCATCTCCCAGCGCTTGTCGCTGGATCGGGAGTTGTAGGTTTGCTGGTAGGCTTCGTTCGTCCCGTGAAGGAGGGCTTGTTGTTGGGGTTCGTCGAGCTCGTTGAAGGGCGTGTTGAGTGTGAAGCCCATGTGGCGGCCGAGGTTCTTGATCTCTCGCATGACCCAGGTGCCGCGCGTGGCGTATCCGTGGATGGCGCCGTCTCCGATGGGGGCCTTTGCGTTCTTGATCACGCGGTCGGGGTCGACCTCCATGGTGGTGCCGAGGCCAGAGCAGCGCTCGCAGGCGCCTTGGGGACTGTTGAAGCTGAAGGATCGGTGCGTGATCTCGGGGATGGACAGGTTGCATGTGGTGCAGGCTAGTTCCGTGCTGAGAACGCGTTCGTCGTCTTCGGTCCAAAGGACGAGGAGGCCCTCGGTGAGGTTGAGCGCGGTTTCGACGCTTTCCACGATGCGGGCGCGGTCGGAGGTTTTCACTTTGAGGCGGTCGACGACGGCTTCGATGGTGTGTTTCTCGTATCGTTCGAGGTCCCAGTCGTCTTCGGTGCGCCCGAAGGCCCCGTTGACGCGGACGCGCGTGTAACCGTCGGCAAGCAAGTCGTCGAAGAGCTTTTCGTACGTGCCTTTCCTGTCGCGGACGACTGGGGCCAGGAGTTGGAACTTGGTGCCTTCCTCGAGGGTGAGGATTTGTTCGGCGATGTTCTGAGGGGTTTGTTCAGCGACGGGGTCACCGCATTCGGGGCAGTGAGGTTCGCCGAGGTTGGCGTAAAGGAGGCGTAAGTAGTCGTAGACCTCGGTCACGGTGCCAACGGTGGAGCGGGGGTTGTGGCCGCGGGCTTTTTGATCGATGCTGATGGCGGGGCTTAGCCCGTCGATGTGGTCGACTTGCGGTTTCTCCATTTGGCCAAGGAACTGGCGTGCGTAGCTGCTAAGGGATTCCATGTAGCGGCGTTGGCCTTCGGCGAAGACGGTGGTGAATGCGAGCGTGCTTTTCCCGGATCCGCTGGGTCCTGTGACGACGATGAACGCTTCGCGTGGGATGTCCACATCGATGCTTTTCAAGTTGTGTTCCCGGGCGCCTCGGACCCGGATTTTCTCCTTGGCCATGGTTCGTAGGTGCGCGGTACTGGGCCCTCCCACTTGAGGGTTGCCTCCCGGTCCACACGCCAAGGCATGGGGTTTCGGGTTGGATGCTAGGGGTCGGTGTGGGCGTCACCGCCGGGGGAGGATGTGGTTTCATCCATCTCGTCGAGGACGCTTCGGCCGATCTCGCCGGCGAGGAGATCCTTGACCTCTTCGCTGGATAAGGCAGCTTGGAGGCGGTCGTGGATCGTTTCCCGGACCGTTTGCGCGGTTTGTGCGTCGATGTCGAGGGCGCTTGCGGAGCGTGCGTGCAAGCTTAGGGATCCGGCGGTGTCGGCGGTGAGGTTGGCAAGGTCCCAGCGTCGTTGGAGGATGGTTTCGGTCGTGATGGCGTTCTGGATCCGGTAGTATGGCACGATCTTGGTGTGGCGGCTCCAGTACCCGCTTCGCGTGATGACGTGGTTTTCTTGCATGGCGTACCCCAGGTGCTTCCAGCGCACGTGGCCTGCAAGGGGGGCCAAGAGGGCAAGGGGGGCTGGATGGTACCAGGTAACCCCGGTCGCTTCGGGGATGCCGTACGCGAGGTCGACGACGAGAAGGGCGCCAACGAGAGCTAAAACGGCGAGGGCGTAACGGATCATGTACCGCGTTCGGGCTCGGCGGGGCGCTTGTTCGAGCGTGATGGGTTCGATGTCGTCGAGGGTCCCAACCAACCGCATCACGCGATCGAGCCGGGCCAGAGGGACGGCGGATTGGACCCCCTCGCTGGCGGCTTGCTGCGGGGAGTACCCGGCGGTCTCGATCTTCAGCGTGGCGTACCCCAGGACCCGTTTGAGAGGGTTATCTTGCAAGGTGAGGGTTTGGATCTTGTCGATGGGGACGCTCCCGTCGTATCGGGATAGAAGCCCCCGTTCGATCTGGAGATCCTCCCCATGCCGGGACAACCGGAACCCGTGGTACGTGATGTACGTGACGAACGCGCCCGTCACCCACGAGGCCAAGACGATGAGGACGGCGACGATGGCGACGATCAGGGCACCCATCGGGGCGGGAGGGATCCACTCCCAAGGAACCCCTGGGGCAACGAACGGGAGCGCGAACGCGATCAACCCCAGGATCCTCGCATCGAAGCTTGCAAGACACAAGACCAAAAGCTCTATGGGCTCAAGCTCGAAGAGCACCTCTCCGCTTCGCTGGGGTTGCGGGACCTCGCCAGGATGCTCGCCCTCCTGTTTGAGATGACGGATCTCGCGCTGCAGAGCCTTCGCGTGAGGGAAAGCAACGAACCGAAGATGGGCCTCCGAGATCTCTCCCCCGGCCGTTTCCAAGCGAACCACGGCCAGGCCCAAGAACCGTTGAACGAGGTTCCGGTTGATATCCACGTTCTGGATGCGGCGAAGCGGTATCTCACGCTCACGACGAGAGATCACCCCCGACTTGATCTTGAACACGGGCGGCGCAAGATCGTACACGAACCTCCGATAGTACGCCACCTCCCACGCGAAAAGCGCCACCAACAGCAAGACCACGAGGGCAACGATCGCGAAGCCATGAAGCCCGATGAAGAACCCAAGCGGGACACCCCCGGCAGAGAGCACGAACCACCTCTCCAGCGATCGGTACGGGATCGAGAACGGGTGCAGCTTCATACCAACCCCCACACTAAACCGCATCCCCCTTCGCCCGCCCTTCCACAGCCAAACCCTTCAGGGTCTCCCGAAGCCCCGTGGCTCGATCCGGCAACAACCCTGGGATCATCGCATCCGCCCCTCGAGATCCTGCCGTGTACACGACGACGCTTGCCAAGCCGAACACGCGATCCAATGGAGACCGTCGCGTGTCCACATGCTGGATGCGAACAAACGGCATCAACGTCTTCACACGCGTGAACACCCCCCGCTCCAGGTACACGCAATCCTCCCGAATCTCGAACCCCCATGCCCGGTACCGGAACACCTGGTACGTTCCTAACGCCAAGAACAGGAACGCGAAGACAACCCCCCCAAGAACACCGCCCTGCAAGGGTAGGAACGCATCCACCAAGACCGCTACGATGATGCCAAGGATCGCTGCGAACACGGTGGATTTGAGGATCCAAACCGAGCGGATCCTCGGGTTCAGAGTCTCCATGCCCTCAAGCGTGGACCCGGGTACTTGGCGGCTTCGGTCCCCAACGTTCCCTCGCTCAAGGTTCCGCTTTCACCTTGTCGCTCCACTGTGCTTGAAGCTTCTCCAATTTCGGATCGATCACGAGCCGACAATACGGCTTCTCTGGGTTCCTGGCGTAGTAATCATGGTGCTCCTCCTCTGCCTTATAGAACCGCTCCAAGGAGGCAACCTCCGTCACGATGGGATCATCGAAGAGGGCCTCCCCCAGTTCGCTGATCACTTCATCGACGAGGGCCCGCTGCTCCTCATCCTCGTAAAGAACGATGCTTCGATACTGCGAACCCACATCATGACCCTCGCGATCCTTCGTCGTCGGGTCATGGATGCCAAAGAAAACATGCAGCAAAGAGCGAAGCGGCAACACGTCCGGATCGAACGTGACCCTCACCACTTCCGCATGGCCCGTGTCCCCCGAGCACACCTCCCGGTACGTGGGATCTTCAGCGTCTCCTCCCGCGTACCCGGGCACCACATCCGTGACGCCATCCAAGCGCTCGAACGCCGCCTCGGTGCACCAAAAACACCCACCGCCTAGCGTGATCGACTCCATGCTGTGCACGTAACCCGGTCTGGGTTTTGAACCTGTCCTTGCTCAAGGCGTAGCCTCAAGCCATCGTGATCGTATAGCCTCCTGGATGCGTCCTCTCTTGGTGGCCTGTATCCTCATGGCGGTTCCGTTGAGCGGATGCGCGCTCGAGAACGGAGACTTGTGGGCGCCAGATCGGTTAACGGTCACAAGCCCCACGATCCAGAACGAGGGAGAGTTCCCTCAGCAGCATGCATGCGATGGGGCCGATCGATCCCCCGGCCTCTCGGTGGGAGATCTTCCTCCAGGGACCCAGACCGTGGCCGTCGTCCTCAAGGACGTGAGCGGGAACGCTCCTAGCGTGGGATGGGTGATGTGGAACGTGCCCACAGGCCCCACGTACGTGGATATCCCTGAGGATCGCACGCCGCACCAAGCCGACGTGGGAACCAATTCGGAAGGAACCATGGCGTACGCGGGGCCTTGCCCGCCAGCGGGACAAGAGCACACCTACCGCTTCACGGTGTACGCGGTGGATCGGGCACTGAACCTGGATTCGGGCTCTACGTGGGACGCGCTGGAGGAGCACTTGCAAGGCCGAGTCATCGCTCAAGGCCATCTTTCAGCCACCTATGCACGCTGAACCCCCGAAAACCAGGCCCAAAGCCTCCTCATCGTGCGGCCCTTTGCGAACCCTCTAAAGGGAAGAAGCCCACGTAAGAGGATAGACGTTGCACCATGGCCAGCCAGTTGACCGTTTTCATCGAGAACCGACCCGGAGCCCTAGCCGAGATGACCGGCGTCCTTGCGGAAGAGGAGATCAACATCGAATCCATCATGGTGGAAGGCGAACACGACTTCGGATTCGCTCGCATACGAGCCCACCCGATCCGAGACGCCGAACGGGCACTCAAGGATGCCGGCTTCCAGGTCCGGAAAGGAGACGTTTTGACGCTTGCACTTCCCAACAAGCCTGGCGCGCTGCATCATACCCTTGAGACGTTGGCCGAAGCCGACATCAACATCGAGAACCTATACGGGACCGCGGATGGCGGCGAGGAACCCGAGCTCGTGATCCTCGTCGACGATGTTCAACGCGCCCGTGATGCTCTGGGCCTCGACGCGTAGGCTCTCTCGGTTCGCCCAAAAGCCCGCCCTCTTAGGGGACGCTTCCAGGGTCAAGCGTCGTGACGCGCGCGCCGTGCTCAGTCTCGAAGGAGTCCTTGACCGGTGCTGCTGGGGAAAGGGCGGCGCGGTCCTCTCTTGGGTCCTGTTGGGCTTGTTCAGGCGTGATGGATTGGACCCCGAAGATCTCGAGGATGACCTCTCCGTGGCCCGACCCCACGTGCGATAAACGCCAGTCCCCTTCCGGGTTGTCGACGCTCGCGGTCCGGATGTCGAACCCGTGAGCGACAACGCGGACGCTGGCGGCCTCTTCACCATCGCTATCATGAACGCTCGCGTCGGCCGCGCCCGCGCTCACGGTTGCCCGCAAGTGAACGTGGGCTTCTTCGTACCCATCAGGCACCTCGAAGCGCTCGTCACCGGGGAGAGTCTCTGGGTACGCGATGTCAACCTCGTGTAGGGAGTGGGTCACGAAGTACGCCTGATCCCAAGAGGAGCCGTGATCCTTGAGTTCAGCATGGAAGATCCGCTCCCCGTTTTGAGGATCGTAGATGGATAGCTCCGTGAACCATCCCGCTTCGGGGTGATAGGTGTACGTGGCCACGGTCTGGCTGTAGGCGTTTGCTTCCAAAGCGTATCCTTTCGTCGCTTCGGCACCGTTCGATGGCTTAAGCTCCATGGCCTCTACGGTCGTGTTCAGGTTGTAACCGAAGAGAGATTGATCCCATGCTTTCCCGTCATGGAGAGGGAAGTCGTACATGCGCCAGGTCTCGCCAGCGAACCTTGGACTCAGATCGTGCGAGAACGTGCTTCCGATGGGAAGCCCCATGAAACCGTTGCTATCGTTCGTGCCCACATGGATGCCCTCATGGTCGACATCGTGCACGACGACCGCGACGTGCACAGGGGCATCGTCTCCAAGCGTGACCTTGTACGTCCACCAGTTCGAGGCTTCCCAGCTTGGCTCGGAAAGGGTGGGGGATGATGTCGTCTCTCCCATCGAGCCGACAGGCCCGTCAATCACGCCAGCGAACGTGGGGGAGAGCCCGAGGGCTGGGCCCAAGATCAGGAAGGCTCCTGCCGTCACAGCCAGGGCGGCACCCGCAAGGATCCGGTTCGTGGTCATGGTTGAATCCTTCCTTCAAGGGATAGGAAGACTCCACAACGCAAGGCTGGACGATAGCGCGCTTAAACCTTGCCTTGATGCATAGAGGAGGCTGCAACCAGGCCTCACGCATCGAGCCAACGACCTGGTGTGCTGCCCTTCACCGTTCTGGCGGCGCCACCGAAACGTCCAACCGGATCCTACGAGGCGTACGTGTTCGGGTGAGGGCGCATGAGCGTCTTTGCTCAGGGCGGAGGCTTATGACGCATGGCGTGGATGGTGAAGCATGGACGTGATCGTTCTCGCGGGGGGTCATGCGACGCGGCTTTGGCCGATCACCAAGCACCGTCCCAAGCCTCTTCTGCCGTTGGGGGACGCATCGATTTTGGACGTGCTCTTGGACGATGTCACCACCGTCGCGGACGAGGTGATTGTGTCAACGAACGCCTTGTTCGAGGACGCGTTCCAGGAAGCCATCGATGATCGGCCCAAAACACGGTTGTTCGTGGAAGGACAAACGAGCGAGGAAGAGAAGCCCGGGGCCTTGGGGGCCTTGTTCGAAGTCACGCGCGAGATGGACCCGGAATCGGGGTTGCTCGTGGTGGCCGGCGATAATTATTACGGGTTCGACGTGGGGAGGTTCGCCAAGCAGGCTCGCGCGAACGACGGTCCTACCGTCGCCGTCAAAGCGTTACCCCGCCGGGAGGATGCCCGATCCTTCGGTGTCGTCGAGTTAGAGGAGGGCACACGCATCAAAGCATTCCATGAGAAACCTCGAGATCCACCCTCGAACCTTGCCGCGACGGCGCTTTACCACTACCCTCCAGGGTGGGATGCGTTGTTCGAGGCGTACCGTGTGGATGCAGAGCAGGCTGCGAACACCGCGGAACGGTTCGACGAACCAGGGCGCATCTTGGAGTGGGCCATCGGGGAGGGGAACGCGGTGCATGCGTGGTCCTTCGAGGATGCTTGGTTCGACATCGGGACACCAAGCGGGTACCTTAACGCGCTGCAAGGCGTTCTCGGGTCACGGTTCGTGGAGGGAACGTTGAAGGATTGCGAGGAGGGGGAGGGCGTGTTCGTGTTCGGGGATGCTCGGGCTGAATCGTCCCGTATGGAGCAAACGGTGCTGCTTCCGGGTGCGCGTGTGAAGGATGCGGAGCTTTCCCAGTGCATCGTGGATAGCGATGCGGCTGTTTCGGGGCTTTCGTTGAAGGGTTCTCTGGTGGGGGCTCATGATCGGTTGTACGCGCCTGGAAGCGAAGCGCCTTGACGATTTGAGGGATGTTTCGACGCGTTTGAGAAAAAGGGCTTGGGCGGGGGATGCGTTCATGGGGTGATGCGGTCACCCGTGGATGCGTTTGGCTGGTTGGATGCGTGGATGATCGGTTCGATGCGGCGGTATGGCATCCTCGCGTTGAGGGTGTCGTTGGGTGTCGTGTTTGTTTGGTTTGGCGCGTTGAAGGTGATCGGGGAGAGCCCCGTGGAGGAGTTGATCCTTGCGACCGTGTACGGGGTCCCTGAGGGTGCATTCTTGATCGGTTTGGGGGTGTGGGAGGTCGTGATCGGTTTGGGTCTTTTGTTCGCTGTCGCGCTTCGTACGACGTTGTTCTTGTTCTTCTTGCAGATCCTGGGAACGTTCTCGGTGTTGGTGGTTCGTCCGGACATCGCGTTCCAGGGCTTGAACCCGTTCTTGTTGACGACCGAGGGGGAGTTCGTGATCAAGAACTTGGTCTTGCTTAGTGCGGGTTTCGTGGTGGGGGGAACGGTGCACCGTGAGCGTGCAGGCGAGGGCGGGCGTGGGTTCGTTTGGCCCATGAAGGAGGGTTAGGGGGAGGGCGGCGTGGCCTTGAGTCGGCGGATTTGATCGCGTAGCTTGGCGGCTTGCTCGAACTCGAGGTTCTCGGCGTGCTCTTCCATGCGCCGGGTCAGGTGCTCGATGAGGGTTTCTCGTTCGTCGGGAGGGAGCTCGACGGGGGGCGTGGTGGGGGCCTTGCTGGGGTCTTCCGTGGTCATGGGGAGGTGACCGTCTTCTCCGAAGGGGCGGGGGAAGGCGCCGGTGGCGCGGCTTGATTGGGTGGTGCGCGGTTCGAGGCCGTGTTCCTCGTTGTAGGCTTTCTGGATACGGCGGCGGCGTTTGGTTTCGGCGACCGCGCGTTGGAGGGCGGGCGTTTTCTCGTCACCGTAGAGGAGGACTTTCCCGTGCACGTTGCGCGCGGCTCGGCCCATGGTTTGCACGAGCGCGGTCTCGCTTCGAAGGTACCCTTCGCGGTCGGCATCGAGCACGGCGACGAGGCTGACCTCGGGAAGGTCGAGGCCTTCGCGAAGAAGGTTCACGCCGACGAGGACATCGTACTCCCCTTGGCGGAGGCTTTCGAGGAGTTCGATCCGGTCCATGGTGTCCACGTCGCTGTGCAGGTAGCGAACGGCCACGCCCGCGTCGTGGTAATACTGGGTGAGTTCTTCGGCCATGCGCTTTGTGAGCGTCGTCACAAGCACGCGCTCGTTCTTGTCTGCGTGGTGACGGATCTCGGCAAGCAAGTCGTCGACCTGGTTCTCGGTGGGGCGCACCTCGGCGGGGGGATCCACGAGGTACGTGGGTCGAACGATTTGTTCTACGATGTTCTCGCTTTCTTCGAGCTCGTAGGGGCCGGGCGTGGCGCTGGTGAAGAGGACAGGCCCCACGGTGTCCCAGAACTCGTCGATGGTGAGCGGGCGGTTGTCCAGAGCGCAGGGGAGGCGGAACCCGTGCTCGACGAGCGTTTCTTTCCGGCTTCTGTCCCCTTTGTACATGCCCCCGATTTGAGGAACAGCGACGTGGCTTTCATCGATGATGGCGAGGAAATCATCCGGGAAGTGATCCAAGAGCGTGTACGGGGGTTCGCCGGGTTTTCGACCGCTAAAATGGCGCGCGTAGTTCTCGATCCCGTTGCAGTACCCGATCTCGCGGATCATCTCCAAGTCGTGACGCGTGCGCGTTTCCAGCCGTTGAGCCTCCAAGCGTTTCCCTTTGGCTTCCAACTCTGTGACGCGCTCGTCCAACTCGTGCTCGATGTTGGCGAGGATGCGCTCCATCTGGTCGGGTGGGGTCACGAAGTGCTCAGCGGGAGGGATCACGAGCTCCTCCAGCGTGGCTTCCCGTTGCCCCGTGACGGGATCGATGCGGGCCAAATCATCGATCTCATCCCCCCAGAACTCGATGCGGAAGACGTGATCCCCATCCGGGCTTGCAACCTCCACCGTGTCCCCTTTGGCGCGGAACGTGCCAGGTTCGCGTTCGATATCGTTCCGGTCGTAGTGGATCTCGACGAGGTCTCGAATCAACCGATCCCTATCCTCGGAGTCATCCTGCCGGAGGAAGATGTGCTGATCGCGGTACTCTTTGGGGTTACCAAGACCGTAGATGCAGGAAACGCTGGCGACGATGATCACATCATCACGCAAGGCGAGGGCTTGCGTCGCGCTGTGGCGGTATTGTTCGATGGCTTCGTTGATGCCGGTTTCCTTGTCGATGTACGTGTCGGATTGGGGAACGTACGCTTCCGGCTGGTAGTAATCGTAGTAACTGACGAAGAACTCGACGCGATTGTCGGGGAAGAGGCTCTTGAACTCGTCGTAGAGTTGCGCGGCAAGCGTCTTGTTCGGTGAAAGCACGAGCGTTGGACGATCATAGGCTTCGATCACGTTCGCCATCGTGAACGTCTTCCCGCTCCCTGTGACGCCAAGCAAGGTCTGCCGTTGGTGCCCCTGCGAAAGGCCTTCGACGAGTTCCTCGATGGCCTCACCTT
>PWVY01000042.1 GCA_003561665.1 Thermoplasmata archaeon | reverse complement strand
GGGGGGGGGGGGGTTGGGGTTGCTTCTCGCGTTGGCGTTTTCAGGCGAGGGTCGCATCAAGCGTGATGTCGACGGCTCCGAGGGCTTTGGAGATGTGGCAGTTCTCCTTGGCGTCCTTGGCGAACTTCTCGAACGTGTTCGCGTCAATGCCGGGCACGCGGCCTTCGGTCTCGAGGTGCAGGGTGTGGTTGCCTTCCTCGGGGTCCATCGTGAACGTGGCTTGCGTTTCCACGTTCTCGGGTTCGTGCCCGGCCTCGTGGAGGGCGTGGTTGAGGGCCATCGTGAAGCATCCCGCCTCGGCGGCGGCGATGAGTTCGTCGGGGTTCGTTCCTTCGCCTTGCTTGAAGCGGCTGGCGAACGTGAAGGGAGCTTCGTCGAGCGTGCCGCTTTGCGTCGAGATGGTTCCTTTCCCGTCTTTGAGGTCGCCGGTCCATTCCGCGTTGGCGGTTCGTGTCACCGTCATCGTTGTCACCAGGCCCCCTATCCCGATGCAGGGGAAAAGGGTTGGCCTCGGTGAAAGCGATGCTTTGCATCTGGGGGTTAGGCTTGGTCGAGGGCCATGCCCCCGATGAGGACCTTGTGGATCTCGTTCGTGCCTTCGTAGATGCCGCAGATCTTCGCGTCGCGGAAGTAGCGCTCGACGGGGTACTCGTTGCTGTACCCGTTGCCGCCGTGGACTTGCACGGCGCGCTCGGTGACATCCATGACGGCTTCGGCCGCGTGCAGCTTCGCGGTGCTTACGGCTTGGGCGTTGTCGAGGCCTTGGTCGCTCATCCAGGCGGCTTTCCAGACGAGCAATCGGCTGGTCTCGATCTGTTGGTGCATGTAGGCAAGGTGCTCGCGGACGAGCTGGAAGTCCCCGATGCGGCGGCCGAAGGCTTCCCGGTCGTTGGCGTAGTCGACGCTGGCATCGTACGCGGCTTGCGCGATTCCAACCGCGCCGGCGGCGACGCTCAATCGGCCTTTTTGGAGGATCGCGTTCGCGATGTCCCATCCGTCCCCGGTGTCCCCGATGAGGTTCTCTTCAGGGATCCAGCAGTCGTCGAACACGAGTTCGGCGGTGTGGCTGGCGCGAAGCCCGAGCTTGCCTTTGCCCATCACGGTGCCTGTGCTGAACCCGTCGCGTTCGGTTTCGACCACGAAGCAGGCGAGGTTCTCTTCCTTGTTGCGTGGATCGTAGGGGGAGCCTTTCTCGCCGACGCGGGCGAACACGACGATGTAGTCGGCTCGGTCCCCGTCGCTGATCCACATCTTGCGCCCGTTGATCACGTACCCGTCGTCTTGGGGTGTGGCGGTGGTCGTCATCGCTTTCGCGTCCGATCCTGAGTCGTGCTCGGTGAGCGCCCAGGCGCCGCGCTTCTCGCCGGTGCAGATCTTGGGGAGGTAGCGTTGCTTTTGCTCCTCGGTTCCGAACATCTGGATGTTGTTCCCGAACAGGCTCGTGTTGACGCTGAACGTGGTGCGAAGCGACGAGCACCCCCGCCCGACCTCCTCCGTCATCATCGCGTACGTGAGCGCATCCAGGCCTGAGCCTCCGTACTCCTCGCTGATGGGCGCCCCCAGTAACCCGAGTTTGCCGGCTTCCAGCACGACCTCGTCCGGGATGGAGCCCTCTTCCTCCCAGGCCTCCACGTTGGGTTCCACGTGCTTTTCGACGAACTCGCGCGCCGTCTTGCGGATCATCTCTTGCTCGGATGTCAACTCGAAATCGACCATGGGAACGCCACCGTCTCGTCCCCGGAGAGGCTCCTCGTACTTGAAAAGGTCGCGGAGGGCGAAGGGGGGATACTCTTTGCAGCAAAAAGCAACGGCAACCCTAAGCCCTCAGCGCTCGTGCTTAGTTTGGGTGTTGAACAGTGAGCAAGGGAGTCGATTTGGACGCCTACAAGCAAGCGCAAAGGGAAGCCTTCGTCGAGAAACAGCGGCACGAGTTCCGCAACCATGCCATCCTCTACGCCATCGTGAACGCAGGGCTGGCCGGATGGAACGTTCTGATGATGCCAGGAGACCTGTGGTTCTATTACGTGCTGATCTTCTGGGGCATCGGGTTGGCCACCCATTTCTTCCTCGGTGTCCACGGGGCTGAAGAGGAGGCGGTCAAGGAGCAGGCGCTCATCGAGGCACGAGTGAAGGGATAAAGGAGCCCTCCGCCTGCCGGTGCATGGCGAGGCCTTGAGGCTTGAAGATTAGGTTCATGACCCTTACCTAAGCCTTACAAGCGCCGACAATGAGCGGGACCGATTTCATCGATTTCGAGTTACCCAACGCGGGCGCATGGGGGCCCAACCCCTTCGCGTTGAGCAACGTCGCCGCTCAAGAGGGCATCCGAGCACTCGTTCTCCTGTTCCAGCGAGATCACTACTGTGTTGCATGCCGGGAGCAGGTGCAAACGTTCGCAGACCGCTATACAGAACTCACCGATCACGGCGCGCACGTGGCGTCCATCCTCCCAGAATCCGAGGACCGCGTAGCGTCTTGGCAAGAGCGCTACGATCTTCCCTTCGCGCTCCTGGCCGACAAGGACAAGGAGGTGTGCGATGCGTACGAGCAACCGCGCCGGTTTGGCCTCATCGGGCAGATGCACGACATGGTCGGCCTCATGCCCCTGACCGTCATCTTCGACACGAGGAACGCCCCACCCCACGCCGTGTTCGTGCACAAAGGAGAAAGCCCCGGGGATCGCCCGAACTTCGAACGGATCCTCAAGACTGTGGCCGATCTGGAGGAAGGCGAACCCGCGACCGTTTGACCTAGGGCAAACGCTTCCCCAACGAGCCCCCGTCCAGCGAATTGAACGGTTTAGGCGGCCATGTTGCGGCAGGTTTTGGCGGCTTGTCGGCAAGCATCCGCGCACGTCTCGATGGTGGCTCCATCGAAGCTATCGCACTCCTTGGCGCATTCCTCCAAGAGGTCGGCGCACACGGCCGCCAGGCGATCATCGTACGTGGACTCACGCGCCATCATACGCGCATGTTGCGTGGTCAAATCCGCCACGTCACGGCACAGTTGGATGCAGCGCTCCCTACCGTCTTCATCCATCGTGATGCACTCGGTCACGCACGCTTCAGCGGCTTGCGCGGCCTCGAAACAGTTGTCAAGACAATC
>PWVY01000260.1 GCA_003561665.1 Thermoplasmata archaeon | reverse complement strand
TTGGGTTAATAGACGTTCCGGACTTGGGCAGCGACGAGTGATTAATTTGTGCATGAACGAGAACCAGACTAGGGGATATCCGAAGCTCAGGAAGCTGTAGGTCGTAAGTGGGACGGGCCGGACTCGAACCGGCGACCTGCCGATCTTCAGTCGGCCGTTCTCCCAACTGAACTACCGTCCCGCATCGGCGATGCTGCCGAAGGATGCCTTCCGCAAATACCTTTCGAGCCGTGACTAGCCCAGCAGGTCATCGAGGATGCTCGTCATGGCTGCCTCGTTGGCTTGACCAAACCCCCAATGCGTCACCAGTTGGTTGTCCCCATCCAACACGACCACGTTGCTCGTCTGCTGCACCCCGAAGGTTTGCGCCATGGCAAGCTCAGGGTCCGTACCGTGCGGCCAGGGCTGTTGGTACGTTTGCTTCCATGCCTCCAAATCCTCCACGTCCTCGTTGGGATCAACCGTCACGGAGAACACGTCCACGCCATGGGGCTCGTACGCTTCATGAACGGCGCGCATATCCTCCGTTTTCTCCTGGCAGGAGGCGCACCATGTCGCCATGAAGAACACGACCGTCGGCGAACCCGCCGCCGTATCGTTCGAATGCTCCACGCCGTCCGTGTCAACGAACGACCACGACACGCTCTCTCCACTCAGCGGGGCACCAGGATCGGAACCAAGGCACCCGGTCAAGGGCACGGCGAGCAACGCAACCGCGACGGCCACGTGGATCGGGCGCATCACAAACAGCCTCACACGCTTGCACCCTAAGCCTTTCGCTTCCTCCTGGCTCCCCGGGGCTCAGGGCCAGGAACGGATGGGGAACGCTTTTCCTCTCGATTGGACTGGCACCCCCCGGTGAAGCTACGCCCGAGCCCCTGGACGGTGACGCTGGCCCTTGCCCTCCTCCTGATGGCTCCCATAGCCGCGGGTCAAGTCTTCATCGATGTGGAAGAACGAACCCTTGACCTCAATCGAGGCGAAACCACGTCCACGACGATCATCATCACGAACCCAACGGACCGATCCTACGTCGCTCAAGCCACTGCGACCGGGAACCTCTCTGACGAGACCGAGCTTTCACCCAACCGCTTCAACGTGGACGCCCACGAAGAGCAATCGGTGACGGTGAACGTCACGCCGCCTCGTGATTCCCCCTTCCGCGAAGGCGACCTTCGCGTCAACTTCCAATTCATCGACAGGGAAACCGGGGAAACCCTTGAAAGGACCGTTCACCTCGAACTTAGCCTCGAACGCCCGGTCTTGTACCTCGACCTCGTCGAGAACCCCTTACCTGAACCGTACGATACGCGCGCCGGAATCTTCGCGCTTGAGATCCTCACGTGGGTCGTCCTTTCGTTCCTCTTCGCCGCGGTCACCCGTCAAGCCACCAAGCGGCTTACGCCTCTTGCATCCGAAGATGCCCACACGGAGATGGCGAAGAAGCTTCGTGCCCCCATCGCGGCGCTTCCCCTTATTCTCGGGTTGAACGCGTCCTGGCGGCTGATCCCCCAAACGGCCCTTGTCGAAGCAACGGGCATCCTCCTGGATGCGCTCAGCGTGATCGTCATCAGCCTTGCCGCGTACCGCGTTCTAAGCGCAGGCCTCGTGTACT
This sequence comes from Thermoplasmata archaeon, assembly GCA_003561665.1. Classification (GTDB taxonomy): domain Archaea; phylum Thermoplasmatota; class SW-10-69-26; order SW-10-69-26; family SW-10-69-26; genus PWVY01. The sequence goes on along the minus strand of PWVY01000260.1, from coordinate 10,211 downwards.
ATGGGGAACGGTCCGGAACGAGCGCGCAGTCGGATGGGGTTCTCGTGCCCGTTCTTGAGAAGCTTAGCGCGGCCGCCGTTTTCACGCTGGCAGGTTTCTTCATCCTCCAAGCCTTCGACGTGGAGGTCTCCTTCCTCGTGGGTGGGGGCCTCGTCGCCGGCCTCGTCATCTCGATGGCGGCGCAAGATACCCTCTCCAACTTCTTCAGCGGGATCCACATCCTGCTCGACCAACCCTTCCGTGAAGGAAACGTGATCGAGCTTGAATCCGGTGAGATCTGCCGCGTGGACCGCATCGGCCTCCGTTCAACGCGCTTGTACCATTTCCAGAACCACGAACAAATCATCGCTCCCAACAACGAACTCGCCTCGAAACTCATCGTGAACATGAGCTACCCCGATTCCATCTACCGCGTCACGATCCCCGTGGGCGTAGCGTACGGAACCGACCTGGAGAAGGTCGCCCACCTTCTCTACAACACCCTGATGGACATCGACGAGGTCATCAAAGGACGCACGAACAAGCCCAGCGTGTTCGTGCAACGGTTCGGCGACAGCTCCATCGATCTTGAGGTACGCGTCTACATCCCGAACGAACGCCAACGGAACCCGGTGCGGACCAAGATCATCACGCGCATCCACGAGGTCTTCGAAGAAGAAGGCATCACAATCCCCTTCCCTCAGCGCGTGCTTCACGTGCGAAGCGAGGATGGCCAGGCATCGTCAGAAGAGCCTCCCGAAGGGATCGAGGTTGGCGACGACCTCATCGAGACCTTCGAAGACTCGGAAACAGAACCCTAACATGCACCTTCCTCGTTTCAGCGCGTAGCGATAGCCTCTTGTACGAGCGGAAGCACACGTGGCATCGTGCAGAGCGCCGTCGCCTCCACGGACGGGGGTACGCTCTTACGGATCGAGGTATCCCCCGGATCCAGCGAGGATGCATTCCCCTCCGGGTACAACCCCTGGCGCGAATGCATCGAAGCTCGCGTGAAGGATCCTCCCAAGGGCGGAGAAGCCAACAGGACGCTGTTGGGGCTCGTTGCAGAACACTTCAACATCCCCCCTACCGACGTTGAGATCAAAACCGGGCACACGTCCCGCAGGAAAACGATCCGCCTCCGAGGGATCCCGGAAGCGAACGCGCGTTCCCAACTGAAAGCGGTGCTACCTTGATGAGGATTCAAGACAGGCTCGAGCAAATGGAGGACGTGGTCGCGCGCCTGCGTCGCGAGAACGCGACCACCCCCATCCTCGTGGAAGGCTCTCGCGACCGCGACGCTTTGCAGCGGTTGGGCTGTACCGGTAGGATCCTCCTGGTGCACGACGGCGAACCGTTGATCCAAACAGCGGACCGCATCGCTGAGGACAACGAAGCCGTCATCCTTTTGTTAGACTGGGACAGGACGGGAGGATCCATCCATCACCGCGTCAAGGAAGTCCTCGAAACGCACGCCGTCGATTGCGACGTTTCGTTCCGCCGCCAGTTCGCACGGTTAGCTACGAAAGAAACACGGGCCGTGGAGGATATCCCGAACGTGATTGAGCGGCTTCGCCGCCGCGTCGGCGTCGTTTGACCCCCTTCCCTTCACCGCTAACCTTTTGAACACCTTGCCCATGTGTTCGATGCGTACATAGGGGCGGGCCCCGTTCTGGGAACGGAGCGGGCGCCCGGCTTCACGTTCGACCCCCTCGTGATCACACTCACTCGCTTGATTCGTTGATTCGACCGCCCGGATTCATCCGAACGGTCGCTTTCCGCGCTGCGCGCCCCTCTCCCCTGCTTGGGGTCCCGACTCCTGTGTGCGAAGCATCAAGGAGCTACTCCCATGGACCTCGACCCGACCACCACCAAGTACCTTATCCGAGCGGAGATGACCGCAAACGGCGTCGTCGAGAAACCGGATGTCATCGGAGCCATCTTCGGCCAGACCGAAGGATTGCTCGGTGACGAACTCGACCTCCGTGACCTTCAGAAGAGCGGTCGTATCGGACGCATCGAAGTTAACGTGTCATCCAAGAAAGGCCAGACCGAGGGGAACATCACGCTCCCTTCGAGCCTGGACAAGGCCGAAACGGCCATCCTCGCCGCAGCCCTGGAGAGCATCGACCGGATCGGCCCGTGCCAGGCGAACGTCGAGATCAACACGATCGACGATGTTCGAGAATCCAAACGCACGAAGGTCGCCGACCGTGCCAAGGAGCTTTTGCAAACGATGGGCGAGGAAGGCAAAGGCGGATCCAGCGACCTCGTGGACGAAGTGATGGAGGCTGTCCGCATCGAAGAGCTCGTCACGTACGGTAGCGAGCGCCTCCCCGCGGGCCCCAACGTTTCATCGTCCGATGCGATCATCGTCGTGGAAGGCCGAAGCGACGTAGCGAACCTCCTTCAGAACGGCATCAAGAACGCGATCGCGACCGAGGGCACCAGCATCCCGTCCACCATCAACCAGTTAGCGAATGAGAAGGTCGTGACGGCGTTCGTTGACGGGGACCGCGGTGGCGAGCTGTTGCTCAAAGAGCTCTTGCAGACGGCGGACATCGATTTCGTTGTTCGGGCCCCGGATGCGTGCGAGGTCGAGGAGCTGACGCAAAAGCAGATCATGAAGTCGCTGCGGAACAAGCTCCCGTCTCAACAGTTCATCGAGGAACACGGCATCCAGGAGTTGGGCAAACAACCGGAACCCGAAACGAAACCCGAGCCGGAACCTGAACCTGAACCTGAACCTGAGCCTGAACCGGAACCCGAGCCGGAGCATGCCGAGATCGAGGAGATCGAAGACGAGGAGCCTGAGCCCATCGAGCAGGAGCCTCCCAAGATGGAGGCTGACACGGAGCCCCGTACGGATCCAGGGCCCCTGGATGCTTACGAAGGCAAACTAAAGAGCCTCCAGGGCGACCTTGAGGGGGTCCTCATGGATAAGGACGGGAACGTGAAAGAAGGTCCCATCGCGGTTCGTGACATGGCGGACACGCTCCGGAACAAGGGCGATGGCGTGCACGCGGTCGTGTTCGACGGCGTCATCACGCAGCGATTGCTGGATATCGCTGACAAGAAGAACGTGCGCACCGTCGTCGGGATGAAACGCGGGAACGTGACCAAAGAGCCCCAGAACGTCGACGTGTACACCCTCGACGAACTCTGACGCGTCTTCGCTGGTTTAGGCCCCGCGTCTTCCGGGTGCGATGAGCACAGCGCCGACCCCTGCGAGCACGAGCAAGGGCAGCGCGGGGCCAGGAACGTAGACGCCTTTGGCTTGACCGTGAAGGGTGACGAGTGCTCGCTCTCCGGGGATGGATGGGTCCGGTGCGAAGCTGCTGATGATTTCAAGGTCGATGGGGACGCGCTCGTCCACGTACCCGTTCCTGTAGGGCGTGTAAACTTCGAAGGGGATCATCGTCGTCGTGGGTGTTCGGGTGTTGTTGGAGGGTTGCGCGGTGGTGTTCATTTCCTCTGCGTAGGGGTCGTCGGGGGTCGCGCCAGGGACGAAGATGGGTTGGGGGGTGAGGGGCATGAAACCGTGTTCATTGTCGGTTTCGGGGATGTTGAAGTCGAACTTGGTGGGTCCGTTGCTGTAGTTGTCGATTTGGATGGTGTAGAGGAGGGGTTGTTGGGGTTGGGCTTGGTCGCGTTCGGCGTGCACGCGCACGTCGAAGATGCTCACGAAGCCTGGCATGAGGGTGATGTCGGTGCCGATGAGGTTGGTGAAGGTGGAGAGTTCGCCTTCTTCTCGGGGGTGTTGGACGACGGAGGGTTCGATCCAGAGGTTCGTGGTTTTGAATGCGGGGGCGTCTGCGGTGAGGCTGACGGTGACGGTGACCGGTTTCTCGACGCGTTCTTCCCCGCCGTCGGGGCCCATGGAGATGACTTGGCTGGGGGAGATGGTGGTGCGCATCCAGGGTTCGGGGTCGAGGGGTTCTAGGGCGATGATGCCGGGTTGGGTTGGGTCGGTGAGGCCGGTTCCGGCGCTGAGGTAGTCAAAGCGGGCCGTGCAATCCCAGTGAACGGGGTTTCCGAGGGGTTGAACCGTTTCGGCTTGGCTGGGGCAGTCGATTTCGAAGCTGATTTCTTGGAGGGCTGTGGAGGGTGGGGAGAGGATGAGGAGGAGGCCAAGGAGGAGGGTGAGGGTGAGGAGGAGGACCGTTGTGGAGGATGATGGGGAGGCTGCCGCGTCGTTGGGGGGGGCCTCGGTTGCGGGCATGCTTCAGAGGCCATGTACCTTAGGGGGGGATAAAGTTGACCGTAGGTTCCCGGCGTGAGGGGGTTCGAATTTTTTCGACCGGGGGTTCGTCGGTTCGACGTCATGGGTCCGATTCGAGGGGGGTAATTGTACCGCTACGGCGAGGATCGCACGTTCTCTTGACAAACTTTTATATCTCTGGTGGTTGTTCGGGGGCGTGCAGGAGGGGATGACCTGTGCACAAGAACGAATTGATCCAGCTGCACACTTTGCTGTGCCAGATCAAGCACCATTTCGAAGAAGAAGGAGACTCCGTCCGGTTCGAAGACTACGACAGCGTCGGTGTCCAACCGACGCATGTTCACCGGTCGAAGTCTGACCATAAAGAAGCCATCTTCGTCCTTGGGAAAGAGCTCGCCTCAACGCTCTCCACGGACGAGTTCTCGAACCCGGGTCGCGTGTCGGCTCGTTTCGAAGACCTGGCCGGTCAAAAGGAGCGGGTGAAAGCAACCCACTGACGCTCCCATCGTCCTTCTTCCAAGCCGGGCGGTTTCGCGCCCGCGCCTCTCGTTTTCTTCTCTTTCAAACAGGCCGTTTCATGACGTATGCATCCTCGTTATCGCCGTAGTACGCTTCGATCACATCACGCACCTCGAAGCCTAACGAGCGGTACATGCGGATCGCGCCCTCGTTCGTTACGCGGACCTCCAACGTGACGCGCTGGACCCCGAAGTCTCGGAAGTTCTCGATGAAGCGCCGTGTCAGCGCTGACCCGATGCCGTTGCGGCGGAAGTTCGGTTCCACAGCGAGGGCCAGGATCCGCGCCTCGTAGGCACGCTCCACGGTGCCCATGACGAACCCCGCGATGCTTCCTCCAGCCTCAGCGACGATGAACCCACGAGGGTACATGCGAGCAAAGTGGAGGAAGAGGCCGCCATCGTAGTCCTCGTCCAACGCGTCGTTGGCCAAATGGAGGACCTCATGCAGGTCCTCCTGGGCGAACGGGCGGTACTGGACGGGAGGCAGCACAACGATTCAAGCGTGCTGGAAGGATATGGATGTTCGTGCTTCCCCCACGCTTGGTCGAGCATGCGTCCCCGGGCGCCCTCATCGTGGAGATCGGCGTCGGGAAGCGTTTCGACGCGCTCAACGCGATCCACCGGCAACGTGACGATCTTGCCCTTCGCGCCGTGGACGTGAACCAACAAGCCCTCCAAGGCGCACCCGACAGCGTCGAGACGGCCATCGACGATGTTTGGGACCCCCACCGTCCCTTGTACGAGAACGCGCACCTGCTCTACGCTGTCCGATGCCCAAGCGAACTCCAACCCCCCCTTGCACGGCTTGCAAAACACGTGGAAGCCCCTCTCGCCCTTCACGTCGTCAAAGACGAATGGGCCCACATCGCTCCCATCCTCGGGGACCACATCCTCCTTCGTCACAAGGGGCACGCATGGCGCGTGCACGATCCGTTCGAACGTGTCACTGGGGAACAGTCGTGAACGAACCTTCAAGACCCCCCTAACGGACACGCGAGTGGATGCCCAGCGCCCGCGCCACCATCATAGCCATCGCCCTGCTTGCAGCGATGGCCCTGATCACCACGGTGCCCCTTGCTAGCGCGCTGGATACCTCCACGAAGGCCATCCGCGTCGTAGGAACCACCTACGGCGACTCGGTCCAATCCTTCTCCAGCCACACCACCGGAGGCCCCAACGCGTATGACGGCACCGGCGTTGGCATCGCGATCCTCGACACCGGCGTGGACACCGAGCACCCCACCTTCGCACCCAACGCGTTCGTCGCCGGCGCGCAAGTCCAAAGCCCCTGCTTTAGCGAGGACTGCATGCAAGACGAGAACCCCAACGGTCCCGGATGCTTGAACCCCAGGGACAACGACGGGCACGGAACGCACGTGGCCAGCATCGCGCTTGGGGAAGGCGGAGGAGACGTCTTCCGCGGCGTCGCTCCCGGAGCAAGCCTCATCGACGTGAAGATCGCCAACAGCGTTGGCGGCATCAGCCTCGATGGCATCACGAAAGGCATCGACTGGGTGATCCGCTACAACAACGGCGAAGCCGCCTGCACACCGGAAGAAACCGGCGTAAGCGTCGACATCATAAGCCTCTCGTTCGGATCCGCCAGCCCCCACAACACGAAAGAATACAACGAAGCCATGAACGCCGTCAAGCGCGCAACCGAGGAAGGCATCCTCGTCGTCGCCGCCGCCGGCAACTGCGGACCCGGCGGCTCCAGCATCAACTGGTCCTGCCCCGGCAACAACGACGACGAAGACACCATCGTATCCCCCGGCGCCGCGCTCGAAGCCCTCACCGTGGGCGCCGTCGACGACCGCGGAAGCGAACAACGCGCCCAAGACCACGTCGCCCCCTTCTCCAGCCGAGGCCCCAACCCCGGCGACGACGCCGACGACCCCCGACGCAAACCCGACATCGTCGCCCCCGGCGCCAACATCACCGCCGCCTGCCACGGCCAATTCGGATCCGCCAACGGCGCCTGCACCAAAAGCGGCACCAGCATGGCCACCCCACACGTCAGCGGGCTCGCCGCCATCCTCCTCCAAGCCGACCAGGAACACCCCTCCGGCGAACGCCTCACCCCCAAAACGCTCAAAAACCTCATCACCACCACCGCCGAACCCATCGGAACCGACGACTGGAACAAAGACGCCGGCTACGGATACATCCACGCCTACAAAGCCATCGTCGAAGCCGTCAACCAACCCCCCATCAGCGAATTCACATACTTCCCCTTCGAACCCACAGCCGGCGAAACCGTCACGTTCGACGGATCCGCCAGCACCGACCCCAACGGCGGCCCCATCAGCAAATACATCTGGACCTTCCACAACGAAGACGAAACCATCGAAACCACCAACCCCCGCATCGACCGCATGTACCACGAACCCGGCACCTACGATGTGACCCTCACCGCCATCGACGAATAGGGCACCCCCGACCCCCACCCCTTCCACGACACCATCACCATCCACGAACCCGAGCCCGAAGAAGAACCAGACCCCCCCACCGCCCGACTCGACATCCACCCCGACCCGCCCCGCGCAACCGAACCCGCCACCCTCTCCGCTGACGCCTCCACCGGCAACATCCAGACCTACCGATGGGATCTCGACCACGACGAAGACCACGGATTCAACGAAGACCGCTCCACGAACGAAGCCACGCTTACCCTCACGTTCGACGAGCCTGGAACGCGCACCATCGCCGTGCACGTCACCGATCAAAACGGGCTCACCGACACAAACACCCTCCACGTGAACGTTCAACCCCCACCCGGCCCCCCACCGAACATCACGCTCACCAACCCTCAAGAAGGCGACCAAGTCGAGGCAGGCACCCTCCTTGCCAGCTGGACCATCGAGGGCAGCCTCGATCGCTTCACCGTGTTCCTCAACGGCATCGAAGACGCCAACACGACCGAAAACCAGCTCCGCCTTGACTTGCCTGAAGGCGAGCACACCATCCGCGTACACGCCTCAGGGCCTGGAGGCCAAAGCACCAGCTGGGCGAACTTCACCGCCGTCGACGAAACCCAACCCTCCACCACCGAGGAAACAACCACCGCCCCAGACCCCTTCGACGAAGACCTCGAACAGCTCACCGAGGACGACCCCGACGAAACCCCCCTCCCCATCGGAGCCCTCCTCATTGCTCTCCTCATCGCGCTCCTCTACCCGAAACGATCACCCAAGGACCCTCCGTGAGGTAAACCCTACCAAGCCAACCCTCCCCAGGGACGACCCGTCCGGCGGGATACCTTAAACAAGGACCCCCGTATGGCACTCACTACTGAGGTGCACGGATGGCCCAACTAAAGGAAGGACTTGCCGGCGTCGTCGTAGCCCAATCCAAGATCTCCAAGGTCTTCGGTGAGGAAGGCCGACTCATCTACCAAGGGTACGACATCGACGACCTTGCCCCCAACGCCACGTTCGAAGAAACCGCCTACCTCCTCTGGAATGGAGAACTCCCCACACAGAAAGAACTCCAGGCGTTTCAGCAGCAGATCCAAGAAAAGCGCAGCCTGCCCAGCGAGATCATGAACCTCGTCACAGGCCCCCTCGTCGAAGCGCACCCCATGGCCGCGCTACGGACCGCCGTCAGCGCCCTGGCAGCGTACTCCCCCGACCCTGCTCCAACCCCACAAGGAGCCTTGCAAGCCGGAACGGACATCCTCGCCAAGATGCCCACCATCACGGCCGCCCACCAACGAGCGCAACAAGGCAAAGATCCCGTCGAGCCCGACGAGGACCTCGACCACGCTGGAGCCTTCGCTCACATGCTCACCGGTGAACGACCGACCGAAGAAGCCCACGACGCGATGACGCAAGCCCTCGTGCTTCATGCAGACCACGGATTCAACGCATCCACCTTCAGCGCGCGCGTCACAGCAAGCACACTCTCGGACACGTACAGCGCCGTCACGAGCGCCATCGGCACGCTCAAAGGGGGCCTTCATGGAGGAGCGAACACGAACGTCATGAAGATGCTTGAGGCGCTCGATGCATCCGGAGAGGACCCTGTCGACCACGCGAAAGGCCTCCTCGAAGATGGTGAGAAGATCCCTGGGTTCGGTCACCGCGTCTACCGGACCATGGACCCGCGTGCGGTTCATCTAAAGCAGTGGAGCCAGAAGCTTTGTGACCAGATCGGCGAACCGCACTGGTACGAGCACACTGCAGCGATCCAAGACTTCATGCTGGAAGAGAAAGGCCTGCACCCGAACGTGGACCTCTACAGCGCCTCCACGTATCGAGGATTGGGCATCGACAAGGCATACTACACGCCCATCTTCGCGATAAGCCGCGTGGCGGGATGGATCGCTCATGTCGCCGAGCAATACGATGGGAACAAGCTCATCCGTCCCCGCGCCGAGTACGTGGGCGAAACGGACCTCACGTGGGAAGATCTCAGCGACCGGTGAGGGTGCGCGGCGGCAGCCGAGTGGAGAGGCGATGGCCCCTCGCGAGCGCCGTTGGTCTCTTTGGACGGGTCGATGTGATCCGCCCTGAAGGCCGGTGTTCGGCTTGGCGGATGGAACCGGCACGTTCATGGCCACGGGGGCGGGTCGTTGGGTTGAGCGATCATGTCGAACAGTGGGGCCGCGAGGGTACCGGGGGAGGGGGTCTCACCGGCGACGCATTTGAGGGTTCTCGCCATCCTTTCCGTGGCGGGGGGTCTTCTTGTGCTCGTCGCTGGCCTCGTCGTCGCGCTTGGTTTTGGACTTGATCAGGTTGCGGGGTCGGTGTGGATGGGGCCTTGGTTTTGGGTTCTTCCAGGCGTGGCTACGTCCTTGATGGGTTTGTTCGTTTTCGTGGGGGTGGTGGTCGCGTGTGCTTCGGTTGTGGGGGGTGTGGGTTTGCTTTTGGAGGTGGAGTGGGGGCGGGTGGTGACGTTGATTGTGGCTGTTGCTGTCGCTAGTGCTATGCAGATTATTAGAACTACTTTGTATGTGTTCATGGCTACATTACCCTTTTCCCCTATTTATTTCTTTATTTATGATTGTTCCTGTTGTTGTTCAGTTTGTTTGTTTGATGCGGTTTCTTCGATTTTTTCCCATGGGATTGATAGTGTTACTTTTCCTATTGCCGATCCTGAGTATATCTCTGCTTTGCCTTTTGACATGGCTATTTTGCTCAGGTGTAGTTGTGTTTTGTTTCCTTTCTTTCTTTTTTTCATTTCTTCTAGGAAGATTTCTCCTGATCCTCTTTTTTCTATGGTTTTCCAGAATTCCTTGAAGTCTGATTTGCCTTTTAACTCCATTTTAGATTTCTTTTTTACCTTTGATCCTGGGATGGTGTTTTCTATGTATTCCTTGAGTTTCTCAGGGTCCTCTGTGTGTTTTAACTTGGCTTGTATTTCCATGTTGCGTGGTTCTCCTTTTCCCTTAAATTTGGTGGTGGTTACTTTTTTATTATTGACTTGGTTAGTTAATAACGTGGAGCATATGGGGAGCAAGAGGGTGTTTATCGGAATAAGTGTGGCTGCTA
>PWVY01000025.1 GCA_003561665.1 Thermoplasmata archaeon | reverse complement strand
GTCGTTCGTGGCGGGGGATGCGTGGACGTTGGACTCGTGGGAGGCGTCGCTTGTGCATAACGAGACGGTGGAGCGAGAGGGGGTGTTCGGTTTCGATGAGGCGGGGGAGCATCGGGTGTTGTTCTTGTTGGAGATGGAGGGGGCAGAGGAGGAACCGTACCGGCGGTTGCATTTGTGGGTGACGGTTGGGGATGCGTGAAGGGGCGTCCTTGGTTTCGAGGGGGCGCGTTTCCCTGTTGCGGGAAGCGAGCGTTGAGGGGCGGGTTCGATCCGGCAGGTTTCATCAGGGGAAGAGATCCGTTTCCCGGTGGGCGGCGAGGGGTCGTTGGGGCGGCCAGGTTTAAGGCTTGGAAGGTTATAGTTTGCGTGGCGAGGCCATGAAGGTTCTTTTCCCGACGGACGGTAGCGTGGCTACGGAGGATGCGTTCGATCGGTTCCTCTCGTTGTTCGATGGCATGCATGAGGGCCTCGATGTGACGCTTTTCAACGTGACGGATAAGGGGTTCGAGGTCGCAGATCATCCCTACGTGGAGGAGACGTACGATGCGGATGAGCGGGATGAGGTGTTCCCGACGCGTGAGGCAAGCCAGCGAGCGTTGGATCGGTGCTTGGAGATCGCCGAAAAGCATGGGGTCGAGACGCGGATGAAGATCGTGAAGGGAACGTATCGGAAGGCGATCCTCGAGGAGGCGGAGGATCATGACATGTTGGTCATGCATGAGCTTCGTCGTTCGAACGTGAGGGATTTCTTGGGTGGGTCGGCGACGGAGAAGCTAGCGCGAAGGGCGCCTTGCTCCGTGCTGTTGGTTGAAACGGATGAGATGAGTTAATGCGGCGTCTCTCCCGTGAAGCTGAAGTAGAGAGTCGTCCTTGATTCGCTATGGCGACCGTGTACTACGTGGATGCGATCCCGGGGCGCGAGGAGGCGGTCCATGAGGCGTTGGACGCGTTGGAGGATGTTGCCTCGAGCGCGCGGGTCAAGGACGGCAACTACGATGTCGCGATCCTGGTCGATATCGAAGGGCCCGCCGAGTTGGTCAAGTGGGAGACGAACACGCTTCGGCGTGTCTCGAACGCGCCGCAGTTCAAACGGGTCGATGACCCATCGGCGGATATCCTCAAGCGATTGGACGCTTGAGCCGTTTAGAAGGGAGCCATCTCGGCTTTGAGCGTGTTCATCACGTCCTCCATCGTGAACGTCGTCAACAGGGGCGTCGCGAAGATCAACACGATGGAGCCAACGGTGAAGAGCATGGCTCCGATGGCCGTGACGGGCCAGGGTTTCGTCCAACTGGTTTGTTCTCGTGGCCCGTAAAGGTTCTCGGGAGCGCTTGGTGGGTCCGGGCGGTCCTCTGCAGGGTGAGGGGCGTCCGTGGTGGCTTCGTCCCCGGTGGCTTTCTTGCCCGTGAAGAGGCCACGACCCACGAGCACCGCGTCGTCGATGGCGAGGATGATGCCGCGGAAGGCTCGTTGGATGGCTGCTAGCCTTGTTCCTGTGCGGGCCACGGCGGAGGCTCCGGCCGCTGCGCGCGTGGCTGAGGAGAGGCCAAGGATGCCCAGCGTGACGGGCAAGTACAAGGAAAGGGCCAGAGCGAACGTGACCAATCCAAGGTCGAACTTGACTTCCCAGAGGGCTTCGCCGAGGACTTGGTGGGTGTGGTCGAAGCGGGGGGCTTGGCGGATGATCTCGAACGCGAAGTGAACGCTGACGACGAGGAGCAGCCAGAAGAGGCTGAAGATCGCAAGCGTGACGGCGAGGCCCACGTAGATGCCGACGAACCACCAGCTTTCGTCGTGGCGTCGGATCCAATCGAGGACGGGTCGCTCGGTCGTGGCGTTCGTCACGGTTCTTCGCCTCTGGGATGCTCCGTTCTTGAAGCGAGCGCGCCTGTGAGGGCATAAACGTGTGGGTTCGGGCGGTGGGTTGGGGTCTGGTGCCTGGCGGGGTTCGCGGGGTGAAGGTGTGAAGCCAGGCATGGGGTCATGCTCGTTCGAACCTGGGTAGAGAGGGGTGAAGGTTCGGTTTGCTGGTGGGTGTCAAACCCGCGTCGTCAGGGTTCGTTCGTGGAGGCTTCCTCGGTTTGAGGTGGGGTGGCGTTGTCTTGGAGGCGTTGGGTGACGCGGGTGAGGCGCTTTTCGGTTCGTTCGTCGGGTTCGTGATCCTTGAGGCCTTTCCGGGCTTCTTGCTGGGCTTCGCGGGGGCGATCGAGGGCTTCTAGGGAGAGGGCGCGTTTCCAGGCGATGTCCGCTAAGCGGTGTTGGGCGTTGGCTTGTGTGAAGTGTTGGCGTGCTTGTTGGTAGGCGTGGAGGGCTTGTTCGTGGTTGCCGCGGTGGTGGTGGATGTCGCCGCGTTCGTCGTGCACGAGGGCGGCTTGGAGGGGGTCGTTGATGGTGTCGGGGTCGAAGCGTTCGAGGATGTCGAGGTAGAGGTTGTGGTATCCTTCTTCGATGAGGTCGAACTCTTCGAGGTCGAGGTCTTCTTCGAGGAGGCGTAGGACGCGTTGGGGTTGGCCTGCTTCGAGGAGGTGGTAGAGGGCATCGAGCCGGGCTTCGAGGGTTCCTTTGTTGAGGGCGTGCTCGGCGGCGTTGTTGTGCGCTGTGCGGGGGTCTTCGAGGCGTTCTTGGAAGTAGGTTTGGAGGAGTTCGTGCATGCGGTATCGGTCGCCTTCGCCTTGGAGGAGGCGTCGGCGTCGTAGGCGTACGAGGGCGCCGGTGGGGTTGGTGTCGTGGAGGGCTTGGAGGTCGTCCGTGGTGAAGGGGCCGGGGAAGATGCTGGCGTGGGCGAGGGTGTTTTGTTCGGTGGGGGTGAGGTGTTGGCTGACTTCGTGGAGGAGGTAGTCTTCGATGCCTTGTTCGGGGAGGCGTTCGAGGAGCTGGGGGAGGGGTTTTTGGGTTTCTTTGGCGGTTTGGGCGAGGAGGTTCACGGCGAGGGGGTGACCGCCGAGGGTTCGTTGGATGCGGGTGGCGGTGGAGGGGGTGGTGGGGATGTTTTCTTGTTCGAGGAGGGTTTGGACTTCGGTGGGGGTGAGGCCTTCGAGGTGGATGCGTTCGACGGTGTCGAGGGTGGGGTCGTAGCTGGGGAGGGTGCGGGCGGGGAGGAGGAGGGTGCCG
>PWVY01000221.1 GCA_003561665.1 Thermoplasmata archaeon | reverse complement strand
TCACGCCCGAAACACCCACCCAAGGCGAACCCGCGACCCTAACGAGCACCAGCCAAACCCACGGTACCGGGAACATCATCGACTGGGCCTGGGAGGTTCAAGGACTCGACGATCCGATCCAGGGCGAAACAACAGAGGTCACCTTCCCCACGCACGGAGACCTCTCCATCACGCTTACCGTCGAAGACGACCACGGCGACACGTCAACCGTGACGGAAACCATCAAGGTCCTCCCTCCACCTCCCGAGATCGGTGTCACGCTGGACCCACCGTTCCCCAACCCTGGAGAGCCCGTCACGTTCCAAGCCTTCATCGAAACCGACACGAACGCGAAAGAGGCATCCTGGAAATTCAGCGATTCATCCATCTTGGACGGCCTGAGCGTCGAACGCGTCTTCCACGAGCCAGGAGAACACACGGTCGAAGTCACCGTCACCGACAGCATTGGCGGCACGAACACGATCGATCACACCTTCAACATCAACCATCCCCCGGATGTCACGCTTGAAGTCCAGGGCGAAGGAGAGGTCAACGAGACCGCAAGGCAAACCGGACAAAGCGTGACGATCGAAGCCACCGTCGTGGATCTGGATGGGAACACCACGCAAGAATCCTGGCTCGTCGAAGATCTCGAAGCGGGCACGACGACCCCGGTCGAGGATGAGGCCGAATGCGACCTGATCGACCTGACCCTAACCTGCACCTGGGACACGAAAGGCCTAAAAAGCGTGGTTCTTGAGAGCACGGACGATAACGGAGCGACCACGACCGCGAGCGTGATCATCATGATCCTCGCCCAACCCCCCGACCTGTTGGGCATCTCCCCGACAACCGTTCAAGTCAACGCAGAGGTCTCCATCTCGTTGGATCTCCACGACCCAGACGATGCCGTCACGAAGGTCGAGTGGTACTTGGACGAACTCATCGGCACCGGGAAAACGCTCGTCCACGAGTTCAAGGACCCCGGAGCCAAAGACCTCCTCGTCAAAGTCATCTTCCACGACGGAGAGGAAGAAAAATCGAAGGAGGAAACGTTCCCTGTCGAAGTCGTTGAAGGACCCACCGTCACCGTGAGCGCGTCACCGGGTACGAACGTCGAAACGGGCGTCGAGGTCACCTTCGAAGCACAAGCTCACGACCCGACTCGGCCGGATAGCTCCCTCACGTACGAGTGGGATCTTGGAGACGGAACCACGAAAGGGAACGTGAGCACCGTCACGCACGCATACACCAGTCAGGGGACCTTCACCGTGACCGCCACGGTCACGAATGCTCAAGGAGCCCAAGATCAAGACACCCTCACCATGCACATCCGGCTTGCAGACCTCCAAGCCGAGATCACCGCAAGCCCGGCCACCCCCACCGTGGGTCAACAGGTTACACTCACCATCGACCATGAAGGGAACAGCGACGTTGAACAAGTCGACTGGACCATCGCTGGGACCTCGCACGTGACATCTGAAGGCTCCATCGATGTGACGTTCGATACGCCCGAGCACGTGAGCGTGAACGCGTTCGTCGAGACCGAACATGGAGCCACGGGGCATGCAAGCCTTGAACTCCGCGTGACCGCGGATCAGGCACACACGCTCGAGGTCACGCCTCACCTCCCAGACGGGTCGTGCGCGCTGGAGGAACCGACGTTCAACCTCAATTTCACCAATCAATGGACCGGGGACCGCGTTGAACTCCATGCCGCTGGGGACCCATGGGATGGAAACGAGGACCCATGCCTTGTTGAGGCCACGATCCCTCAAAGTGAGTGGTCCATAGGGGACGGTTACGCCTTGTCGGGCGTATGCGCCGGTGAACACCGCACACTCTCGTTCGGAGACTTCAACGCAGATGCCTCCATCGTCACCGAGTTCCTGTTAAACCACGCTCCCGTCAACCTCCTCGATGTCACGGTGACCGATCGGACCAACGACCCGATCTTGCTCGACGGCAGCGAAGAGTCAACCACGTACCATGACCCGTTCGAGACGGTGTATGTACGAGGCGACGCCGTATGGTGCACAAGCGTGACGGCGCAGAACTGGAACGTGAACTTCTCTGTGACGTACACCGGGCCTCGCGATGCGCTTGGTTCCCTTGGAGTCCAATACAACGCCTGGACCGCGGCGACGGACACGGACGGGACCTTCCACGTCGCGATACCCGCTCCCGTGATCGATGTGAACACCGGAGAGATTGGCTCGAGCCAACCCGGCGCGCTAAGCTTCGTTTACCTGCCGGGTCAATACGCCGTGCACGTTTCCACGAGCACGAACCATGACTCCAGCCAAGCGACCGGGACCTTCATACAGGACCCGCAGGGGATCTTCGAAAACCTCTCCTCGGCCGGGTTCCAATCCTAGGTTGCCAAGCGCTCAAGGACGTAACCGACTAGGTCCACCAAGCAGGCTTGCGTCCGTTGATCGTCATCGTATCGCGGCGCGAACTCGACGATGTCGAGACCGACAGCGTGATCGATGGCGGCGTCCAGGAAACCGCGAGCCTCGGCCGGTGAGAATCGACCGGGTCCTGGCGCCGAGACCCCTGGGGCGTGCTCTTGGCTGAGAGCATCCACATCGAAGGAGGCAAACCACGCTCCCTCCTGACCCATGATCGCCTTGGCGGCTTGGTAAGGCGTCTGGGCTTTCGCTTCGTCTAACGAGACCCAGGACACGTCCGCTTGGTCCGCGTACGCCTCCAAGGCTTCGAACGTTCCCCGATCGTTTTCACCGCTGGGTGGTTGGATCCCGATGGGGCGAACACGATCCGGCGAGACGTGTGCTTCTTCGATGAGGCGTCGGAAACTTGAACAGCTCGTGTGTTGGGGATGGAAGGGGCGAAGGTCGAAGTGCACGTCGAGGTAGCAAACGCCGGGGTTCTCGTAGGCCTTGGCGACGGCTCGCATCGTTGCGTATGTGGTCCCGTGGTCGCCTCCCAAAACGAGGGGAGTTTGGTCTTCTTTGAGAACGTGGTGCACGGTGCGGGTGAGTGTTTCCAGGTCGTCTTCAAGTGAATCCTCTTTGTTCTTCAAGGAGGGTCTGTGGATGGGGACGTTCGCAGGAATCTTTTGGGCTTCTTCGAGGGCGGTGAGGAGCGTGGAGGGCACCTGGGTTGCGCCATCGCGGCCCCCAACGTTCCGTAC
>PWVY01000276.1 GCA_003561665.1 Thermoplasmata archaeon | reverse complement strand
GGGCGAGGGTGTGGAGGAGCAGGAGTTGGCTGGTGAAGCTTTTCGTGGCGGCGACGCTGATCTCGGGACCGGCGCGGATGGGGATCCATGCGTCGGCTTCGCGCGTGACGGTGCTGCCGACGACGTTGGTGAGGGCGAGCGTGGCGAAGCCGGCGTCTTTGGCTTGTCGGAGGGCTTGGAGGGTGTCGTGGGTTTCTCCGCTTTGGGTGACGGCGATGACGATGGCGCGGTGGCGGAGGGCTTCGAGGGGTTCGTATTCGCTGGCGAGGACGGCGTGTGCGCTGATGTTGGCTTTCTGTTGGAAGGTGTGCGTGGCGGCGAGGGCGGCGTTGTAGCTGGATCCGCAGGCGATGAAGGTGACTTCGTCGAAGGCGGCGATGTCGTCGAGGGTGAGAGCGTCGCCTTCGATGGGGAAGGTGCCCAGCGTGGTTCGGCTGACGAGGGCTTCGTTGAGGGCGCGGGGTTGTTCGTGGATCTCTTTGAGCATGAAGTGGGGGAACCCGGCTTTGGTGGCTTCTTCAAGTTTCCAGGAGACGCGTTGGGGCTCGATGGTTCGGGGGGTTTGGGGCGTGATGGTGTATTCTTGGGGCGTGATGCGGGCGATGTCGCCGTCTTGGAGGTAGATGACTTGGTCGGTGTGGGCGCGGAAGGCGACGACGTCGCTGGCGATGTAGGTTTGATCGTCGTCGAGCCCGAGCACGAGGGGGCTTCGGTGTCGGGTGGCAGCGATGGTGCCGGGTTCGTTTTTGTGCGTGGCGAGGATGGCGTAGGTTCCTTCGAGGCGTTGGGTGGCTTGTTGGAGCGCGGTTTGGAGGTCCCCGTCGTAGAGGTCTTCGAGAAGGTGCGCGATGGTTTCGGTGTCGGTGTCGCTTTTGAAGGTGTGGCCGGCGTTTTGGAGTTCGTTGCGCAGGTCGTTGTGGTTCTCGATGATGCCGTTGTGGGCGATGGCGATGGCTTGATCGCAACTGGTGTGAGGATGGGCGTTGTTTTGCGTTGGGGGGCCGTGGGTGGCCCATCGGGTGTGTGCGATGCCGTAGGTGGCTTGGGGAAGCTTGCTGGTTTCAAGGCCTTCGACGCGGCCGGCGACTTTCTCGATCTTGATCGCGTCTTGGGTGCCAACGGCAAGGCCTGCGCTGTCGTAGCCTCGATATTCGAGGCGTTCGAGGCCTTCATAGAGGAGGGTTGCAGCGTCGTTTACGCCTACGCATCCGAGGATTCCACACATGGTTCCCGTGCCTTCCGTTCTCGTTTAAAGGGGTGCGCGCGTTGGGCGTGCGCGTTGGTTCTTCAGGCCTCGCGTGTCACGCCTAGGGGTTAACGTTTTCCTCATTGGACCCACGCCCCGTCGGGGATGCGGCCTTTGGCGATGGTGCCGGGCGCGATGGTGGCTCCGGCGCCCACGATGGTGCCAGGGTGGAGAACGGCGCCGGGACCGATCGTGGCGCCTTCGCCGACGATGGCCCCAATACCGTGCACGTCGTGAACTTCGTCACCGGTGACGATCTGGGAATCGCCGCTTCCGAGCACGGCGCCGGCTCCGATGTGGACGCCTTCGGCGAGGACGCTGGCTTCGATGATGGATCCGGGCCCGATGCGGGTGCCTTCGAGGATGAGGCTTCGGTGGACGAGGGCTCGGGGTTCCAGGCGAACGTTGGCGCCGATGCTGGTGGGGCCGGTGACGGTGGCTTGGGCGTGGATGCTGGATCCGCCGCCGATGTGCACGGCGCCTTGAACGGTCGCGGAGCCGTGGATGTCCGTGGTGGTGGAGGCGGGCAGGTCATGCCGGGCGAGCAGGAGCTCGGTGAGGGGCACCAGGTCCCAGGGGTAAACGGCGTCGAGCCATGTTTTGCTGCTTCGACTCACACCAAGGGGGTGGCCTTCTTCGATGATGCGGTTGAGGACGGTGGGGAGGCCGGTGGTTCCTTCGCGGACGAGGTGTTGGATGGTGTCGAGGCTGTCGCGGTCGAGCAGGCAGACGCCGGTGCTGATGCTGGCTTCGCCTCCGAGGTGGGGTTTCTCGGTGATGCCGGTGACGCGGTTGCCTTCGATTTGGACGACGCCGTACTTGCTGGGTTCGGCGCTTTTGGTGACGGCGAGGCTTGGGGGGTCGTCTTGGAGCAGGTGCGTGATGAGTTCGCTGCTGACGACGTTGTCGCCTCCGAGCACGAGCGCGGTTTGGGGGATGCCTGCGTCTTCGAGCGCGGTGGCGACGGCGTGCGCGGTCCCGATTTGGGGGTCTTGGTGGACGTACGTGATGTCGAGGCCGATGTCGCTTCCGTCGCCGAAGTAGGTTTGGATGGTGGTGGCTTTGTGGCCGACGACGAGGATGGTGTCGTCGAAGCCGGCGTCGTGGAGGGCTTCCAGGCACCATTCGAGGATCGGTTTCCCTGCGAGGGGGACCATGGGTTTGGGTCGGGTGTTGGTGAGCGGCCAGAGGCGTGATCCGGGGCCGCCGGCGAGGACGATGGGTGTGACCGTTTCGGGTTGTTGGGGCAACGTGAGCCACTCCTGGGGGGTATTATCATGGAGGGGGTCCTTGTTGCTTAAAAGCGTTGGCGGCATGGTGATGGTTTGGTGAGGGGAGTGGGTGTGTCCCGTACGACATAAGTAGGCTACTTGGGGTGGGGCAGGCGTGCGGTTGGATACGGTGACGCCGTGGGATCTTTACGCGGTAGCGTTGGGTGTCCTTGCGACCGTGTTGGTGGTGGTGTGGGATCCGTGGGGGCCGCTTCGGGTGGTGTTGGGGTTGCCGTTCGTGTTGTTTTTCCCGGGGTATGCGTTGGTGGCGGCGTTGTTCCCGGAGCGTCATCGTTCCTACGAGGTGGCCAAGGGGGAGGATGCGGAGACGGTGGAGGAGGTGGAGGAGGGGATCGATGGGTTAGAGCGGGTGGCGTTGTCGTTGGGGCTTTCGATCGCGGTGGTGCCGCTTTTGGGGTTGGGGTTGAATTACACGCCGTGGGGGATCCGGTTGGTGCCGATCTTGGTGGCGGTGGCGGTGTTCACGGTGGGGGCGTTGGGTGTGGCGTGGGTTCGTCGGGGCGCGTTGCCCGAGGGAGAGCGGTTCCGGGTGCGTTTCGTGGTGGAGGGGCCCTCGTGGGGGGAATATTCGGTGTTGGATAAGGTGTTGACGGTGGCGTTGGGGGTGT
>PWVY01000026.1 GCA_003561665.1 Thermoplasmata archaeon | reverse complement strand
GTCCTACTTTTTCCGGCAGGGCCGCACGCACAGGACCTGTTTGCCAGATTGACTAAGGGACGGCGGACGTGTAGAGTGATATCAGTTATGAAGTCAAAACGCACTCAACTAGAGAGTCAAATCACCGTGCGGGGAATCTCGCCGCGATTGCGCTCGGAAATCGCGCGTCATGCGAAGGCGAAAGGCGTGAGCCGTAACAGAGCCTTGGTCGACTTGCTGGAACGAACCACCGGCCTCGCCGGTTCGGACCGCGGAGCCAGGCATCGGGACTTGCAACGCTTCTGTGGCTCATGGACCAAAGAGGAGGCAAAACGCTTTGAGCAGGCCATCGCCTCTTTCGAAACCATCGATGAAGCGGTATATTGAAGCGGTCTGTCCTGTGATGGCCCGCTTGACGCATACATATGATTCATGCATATTGATATGCATGAGAACCACACTCCATATCGACGATACGCTTTTGGAGGAAGCCTCGCGCCTTACCGGGGTAAAGGAGAAGACAACCCTGGTCCGAATGGGCTTGCAGAGCCTGCTCGCCTGTGAGTCCGCGCGCCGTCTTGCCAAACTGGGGGGAAGCGAGCCCACGGTCCGTCGCGTTCCAAGGCGAAGATCGCGCTGATGGTCCTAATCGACACATCGATTTGGATCGACCACCTGAGAAAGAACCTGCCCAGGCTCGCGGGACTGCTTGACGAAGGAGAGGTTGCGATTCACCCTTTTGTCATCGGGGAACTGGCCTGCGGCAACCTCGGCAATCGGAACGAAATCCTTTCGCTCTTTCAGTCCCTGCCGACGATCTCTCGGGTCGAAGATGGTGAGATCCTGTTTTTCATCGAGCACCATTCGCTGTCAGGAAGAGGGCTTGGACTGATCGATATTCATCTTCTGGCAGCATGCCGGATGAGCGGGCTTCGGCTCTGGACGAAGGACATCCATCTCAAGTCCGCCGCAGAGAAGTTGCACCTTAGCTTCGGCGCGACATAGGCAGCCGCCCACACCCCAACCGACGCGGCTACGGATGCACTGGACTGCGCGATGCGCGACGACGCTTCGCTTTCCCGAAGAGGGCCAGCGCGCCGAAGCCCACGCAACTCAGCAGGAAGGTTCCCGGCTCGGGAATGACGGCGGCCATGGGGCGTTGCCTTGGACTTCATATGTTGTGAATGCCCCAACATCACTCGCACTCCCAATCACACTGCTTGCAGTCTGGAACGTCAGGAAGGCATCGACGCCTGCATCCACATCCGCCTGCGACCAGCCGTTTCCGTTGCCGTCCAGCAGGCTGTTGGATAGACGCAGCCGCGCATAGAGCGTGTCGCCAGAGTTTGGATTGCTCTGCCCTTGTGGGTGCCAGATGTCGTAGGCGATTCCATTGTTCGACAACGACACCCCGCTCACCGACAGGCTCGACATCCAGCCGGAGGTCACGGCAAAGTCGTCACCCACAGCAGACTTGCTTCGTATCTGCGCACTCACCCCGCCATCCACCATCGCCGCCAGCGATGCATACGCGCTTTGATTCCACGGCAGGCTCCACAACGAATCGAAGAGCGGCGCGAAAAACAACTCCGCCGAATCGACATTCGGCCCGCCCGCCGTGAAGGGACTGGTGAAGGAGACATCGATGTAGTGGTTGTTCGCGTCCTGCGAGACGGTGTAGTTGATCAGGCTTCCCTTTGCAGGATTCAAGCCCAGCACAAGCAACGCCATGCAGAGCGCCATGGTCGGGCGTATCCAGGCGCGAAGGGAAGCAATATGCGAGGTCATCATGTAGCCGCCACCGATTTTGGCAGTCATCCGGGTTTCGTGCTTCGGATTTCATTCGTGCTTGGGTCTTTCGTCATTGCTGGCCAACAACTTAGGACTAATGGAGAATCAGCCATGCCCTTTGTCGCCCTTCTTTGTCGCCCCTCTTTGTCGACTGCCCCCACTTCGTTGCTCTCCGGGGGACGGGTTGCAAACCCGTCCTACTTTTTCCGGTATGGGCGCACGGTGACACGGCAGCGTGAAATAACAGAAGCCCATAAGCCGTACGACGGCTTCACAAGCCGTCGCGCTGCGGCTGTTGCTCACCGGGGGGACGGGTTGCAAACCCGTCCTACTTTTTCCGGAATGGGCGCACGGTGACATGGCAGCGGGAAGCAACATGAGCCCATCAGCCGTACGACGGCTTCACAAGCCGTCGCGCAGCGGCTGTTGCTCACCGGGGGACGGGTTGCAAACCCGTCCTACTTTTTCCGGAATGGGCGCACGGTGACACGGCAGCGTGAAATAACAGAAGCCCATAAGCCGTCGCGCAAATGGAGGACGGACATCCTGTCCGTCGCGCGGAGCCAATAAGCCGCGAAGTGAGCATCGTATTGATGTGGCCTTTGGGCTCCGCAGCCGGGTTAGAAGCCCGGCCTCCCTGCTTCTGCGCTGAGTGTGCTTCGTCGCGAAGTCCCTCACCTGTGTTCCGTCGCGCAAGTGGAGGACGGACATCCTGTCCGTCGCTGGCCGCCTGGCCATTTCGATCGCTTTGTGAACAGCACATGCTCCCCCTTTGTCGCCCCTCTTTGTCGCCCCTCTTTGTCGACTGCCCGCACTTCGATGCTCACCGGGGGGACGGGTTGCAAACCCGTCCTACTGTTTCCGTCATGGGCGTACAGGCCCGGCACGAATTCAAGCCGTTTGAACACCGAAACTCCCCCGCCGGGGGCGCGTCGCGATCCGAGGCGAACGCTATTGTGAAGCAAAGCGAAGCTGGATATGGTGACCAGATGACAACGGTGAAAGAGATTGAGCAGGCCATTGAGCGGCTGCCGGATGAAGAGTTTGCCCAGCTCCGCAACAGGATTGTGCAGCGCGACTGGAAGAATTGGGATGCCCAGATCGAGCACGATAGTGCCATAGGCAAACTTGATGTCCTCATCGAGGAGGCGCATCGCGATGTCGCTTCGGGCGGCCTGAGACCCCTTTAATGCACCGCACCAACCGACGGTTCTGGCGATGCTACGAAGCGTTGCCGGCAGAAATTCGCACCGTAGCCGATCAGAGTTTTGATCTGCTGAAGAGCGATCCGCGTCACCCGTCTCTGCACTTCAAGAAGGTTGGGAAGCTATGGTCCGCGCGGCTACAACACACGACAGCGTCTCGCCGCATTCGCACG
>PWVY01000019.1 GCA_003561665.1 Thermoplasmata archaeon | reverse complement strand
GTGAACAAACTCTCCAACTGATCATCGATGAGCTTCAACCGCTGCTGCGTGTACGCATCCACCGCGTAATTCTCCGCAACCTCCCGCGCGATGCCCACGTACTTCTTCACGCTCGCTTCATGCACCGTCATCGTCAGACTGTTCCGACACTTCGTACACCGCCCATCCAACGGAACCCGCCTATACTTCGCGTTGCACTTCGCACACCGCACCGTCTGCCGCGAGAACGCGTTCAAGTTCCCCTGGATATCCGGCAAGAAGTGATCACAGATCACACGCGAAGCCACATCCCCCACATCCACCGCTCGAAGCTTCTCCCCCAACGACAACTGCCCCTCCATCTTCTCCCGCATCGAATCGATCGTCTTGTACGCTGACAACCGAGGACCATCATCCAACCGAGACGTATCATGCGTGAACGCCAACGCCTCGTACTGCGCCGGCGTCCCCAAACGATCCTCCACAACCTCCATCACGTCCAGAACGTCCTTCGGGCCAGGGACCTTCGACGTCGCCTCGAAGAACTCCAACGGGTACGATGAGGCACAATCGACGTTATGCGCCTCTCCATCGATCTCCTCAGGATCCACCACCAACGACAACGTCAACGGAGCATCCATCTGGCCCCCCCGACGATCCGGCAAGTACCACCGAGAGAAGTTGATCAACCCATCCAAGAGAAGCATGATCGGATCTTCATCCCCATCCGCGTTTCTGCGCTTCGCTGCATGAAAGTATGGATGACACCAATGACCTGCTGCTTTCGTCGTTCCGACGATACGGCAGAGGACGCCTCCGCTTGTGTGCGGAGCCAACCCCACGGCTAAGTGCCCGATCAAATCGCGCGGATCCTCCAAGTCATAGAACGGCTCAATCCCGTACAACCGCATAAGCGCATCATCAACGAACGCGGCCACCTTGGCCATGTAATCCAGCGCATCCTCGTTGATGATGACATCCTGCGGCTTCAACGCCACCAACTGATCCTCATCCACCAAGCGCTCCCCCTCAAGATCCTCCTCGTACCCCAGCTCGCGAAGCGTCTCCACCGACGTCCCCACCTCGCCTGGCCGAAAGTGCGTCAAGGCCAAATCCGTCATATCGTACCTGCACGTACCGTCCTTGAACACGTAGATCCCATGCTGAGCCCGCAAGATGCCCTTCTCCAACGGTTCAGGAAGCTTCGTCTTGCTGATCAACCCCTGAACCCCCTTCGTGTTCGCATCCAACTTGTGCCCGCCCAAGCGCTCCAACGCATCATCCACCAGATCCTTCAACGGCACCTCACGCGCCTTGGGACCATCCTCAACGGGCCTCGTCCTCGACCCGCACTCGGGACAATCCAAGAACAACGTCTCCACATCAGGACACTCCGCACATGATCGCACCCCCACCTCGATCGCATTGTAATCCCTCGGGTTCGTCGTCCCGATGGTGCCCTTCTTCGCCGCATCACGGATCAACCGCTGCAACCCCCCAGCACCCCCAAGAGGGAACAACCCATGAACCGGCGGGCTCATCTCCCGCGCAGCCGCCTTCTCGGGCCGCCCCATACGGGCCCCAATCCGACACCCCACCTTCGCCCGAACCTCAACACCCGACAGGCGTGAAACCATCGCCAAGACCCCCTCTGCATCCCCCTCTTCCGGGCCCACCACGCGCTCAAGGCCCCCGTCACGAACACGGAACCCAACCCCTCGAACGATCGGCAACGAGCCACGCTCGTCAATCACGATCGTATCCTCGTCGATCTCGTGGCAGACCCCCAACGTCTCCAAACGCTTCTTAGCATCATCCGAAGAGGGCAACCGCAAGAGCCCCTCCTCCCAGGTTGCTTCTTGAATGGCGTTCGAAAGCGCATGGATGTCTGAAGGTTCAAGATCGTGCCAGAAGAACGTGAAGCGAGGGTGAAGAGGGGTGTTGGTCCGCTCGGCGAACCGGAAGGCCGGCTTCGCGGCGTCGTCGGGAACGCTTGGCGGATCGATGCCCTCGGCTTCGAGAAGGCGCTCCCACCATTCGGGGCACCAGCTTGCAGGAGGAAGGGGCTTGTTGTTCTCGAGGAACTCGCCGTAAGGGACCAGCATCTCGCCCAGGTCGAGCACGACATCGATGCGGGGTCGAAGCTCAAGGGCTTCCTCGTACGTTGTGACCTCTTGCACCGTCCCGTCGTGAAGACAAACGATGGGAGGCTCGATGGTGTCGCAGGGGGCCACGAGCGTTCCTTTGCCGGGTCGTTCCGTCTTCATCTGGGTGCCGATGGCCAGGAAGTCATCCGTGAGCCCGCAAACGGCGGGGGGGATGCTTGTCTGGGCCAATCCAGCGGTGCGTGAGCGTCCGTAGCGAAGTCGGAAGCCGCCGGCGGCGCTGGGGTGGCTTAGGACCGGGCGTCCGGCGGTGAGTTCCTTGATGAACTTGTCGATGGGTTTGATCTTCGTCTCGACATCGTCGGCGTCGTCGTCGCTGTTTTTGCCTTTGTTGAGGTAGTCGTCGAGGAAGCTCCATCCTTCGAGGTTGAGCTTGTGGACGTGTTTTTGGAGTTTGCTGGCTTTGAGCGTCATGCCTTCGGCGATGACGAGGCATGCGCCGCCGCGGAGGCGGTTGGTTTCGACGCGGGGGAGGTCTCGTTGTCCGCTGACCTCGTCGCTTTCGGTGCCTTCTCCGTTGACGCCGACGGGGAGGTTGCTGACGATGAGTTCGATCTCTTCCGCGGTGGGGGTGTATTGGAGGTTCGCGGCTTTCTTGTAGGCGGGGATCTCCTCCTTGAAGCGTTCGACCTCGCTTTTGGTGGCTTGGTAGGTGCCAAGGCCGAGTTCTCGGCGGACGACGTCGGCGATGAGCACGCTGAGGGCTTGACCGGTTCCGCCGGCGGCGCGGATGGGGCCGGCGAAGTAGATGTCGGCGTATTGGGTGCCGTCGTCGTTGGTTCGGACTTTGACTTCGGCTACGCCTTCAAGGGGTGCGACGAGGATGCCTTCGGTGAGGACGGCGAGCCCGGCTCGGATGGCGGCGTCGAGGGCGTCTTCGGGGTTGTCGTAAGCGGTGAAGCGTCCGGCGGCGACCTCTTTGCTGACGGTGAGTGCGAGTTCTTCGCGCTCCATCTGTTCGCTGAGTTCGCGGATGCGTTCTGCGATGCCTTCGGGGCCTACGAGGGCTTCGACGCGGCTT
>PWVY01000348.1 GCA_003561665.1 Thermoplasmata archaeon | reverse complement strand
TCGGTCGATGATGGTTTGCGTGCTTTGGACGCGTTCGGCGCTTTGGGGGATGGGGAGGAAGAGGATGTTGGGGCTAAAGAAGGTGCCTTGGAGGGCTTGCACGGCGTCGTGGACGCCTTCTTCGAACGTTGTGGCTTGCATGTGCGTTGTGGTCACGAAGAGGCCTTCTTCTTCGAAGGCGGCTTGCGCGTCGTCGAGGGTAAGCTGGATGTTGGATTGGCCGTGGGGCCATTTGATGCCTAAAAGCCGTAGCGTCCCGTTGGGGTAGGTGAGGTTCCTGAGGAAGACGTGGTTGCGGCGGAGGCTTTCTCGCTCGTCGGTGGGAACGAGGAGGTTCGCTTTCCAGGCTCGTTCTTTGGGCGCATCAAGCGAGCCGACTTTCCGGGCGCCCCATTCGCTGAGGGCGTAGAAGAGGCCGCTTCGCATGTCCCCGTAGGGGGCTTGCAAGGATCGCTTCATCAGGTACGCGTACACGCCCACGACGGCGACGATGGCGACGAGGCCGAAAGTCGCGTCGATGATGAACATCGTGAAGATGCACCCGATGGCTCCAAGCAGGGGGACAAAGCGGGGGATGCGAAGCAGGGGTCGGAAGCTCACAAGCCCAAGGCTTTGTTCGACGAGCACGACCACGTTCACCATCGCGTACGTGATCAGGAAGAACATCGTGATGAGGGGAGCCACCGTGTTCAGGCTTCGAAGCATGAGCGCGGCGAGGACGATCACGCCGGTCACGATGAGGGCCCTGTGGGGTTCGCCTCGTGCCGAGCGCTTCGCGAACCACTCCCCTTTGGGGAGGATCCGGTGAGCCCCGAGGGCTTCCAGGATGCGAGGGGCTCCCACGAGGGAGGCCAGCGCGGAGGAGAACGTGGCCCCAAGGAGGCCCGCGATGATGGCTGGAGGCCAAAGCGCAAGGTCGAC
The DNA here is from genome assembly GCA_003561665.1 of Thermoplasmata archaeon. GTDB lineage: Archaea > Thermoplasmatota > SW-10-69-26 > SW-10-69-26 > SW-10-69-26 > PWVY01. Next base: position 2,247 of record PWVY01000348.1, on the reverse strand, counting down.
CATGATCGTGTAGTTGGAGGCAAGATCGTCCATGCTCGCGCTCGTGGCAAGCCAGTAGGCAAGGCCCACGTAGATGACGAGCGCGAGGACGATGGCCGCCATCGTGCCCATGGGGATGCTTTTGCGCGGCTCCTTGAGGTCCCCGCTCATGTTGGCCCCCGCCATGATGCCGGTCGCTGCGGGGAAGAAGATGGCGAACACGAACCAGAACGAGACCCCCTGGAACCCCGCCTCCGGTTGCCCTGGGAACGTCCCGATCCATGTGGGCTCGTGCACCATGCTCCCCATGAACACGGCCCCGGCCACGCTCACCAAGGACGCCACGATGACGGCCATGATCAGGTACTGGATGCGGAACGCGAACCCGCTGCTGACCATCGCGATACCGAAAAGCAGCCCGAACACGGCCAGGTCGATCAACAGCGCGTTATGCTCCGGGAACACGTACATCCACCCCTCGCGGAAACCGAAAATGTACATGCTCACGGCCAAGCCCTGAGAGAGGTACAACGGGACCCCGATGCTTCCCCCGATCTCGATGCCCAGCGAACGGCTGATCACCGAGTACGCGCCCCCGCCACCGATGCGGATGTTCGTCACCATCGAGGAGAGGGAGAGCCCCGTCGTGATGACGATACCGAACGCGATGACGATGATCGCCACCGCGCCAAGCAACCCCGCGTTCCCCACGACCCACCCTAAACGAAGGTACATGATCACGCCCAAGATGGTGAGGATGGTTGGCGTGAACACGCCCCCGAACGTACCGAACTTCTTCCCCGCGACGCCATGCTCCTGAGCCTGGGATTCAAGCTCACCCTCAAGGCGCTCAGGATCGTCGATGCAAGAACCCCCACAGGGAGAACCTTCACCCCATCAAATAAACATGGCGTCCAACGAAAAGCCCATTCTAGCGGTCCTCGGCGCCCGGGTTCGGCTGAGCCGCCGCCCACGCGTCCAAGAACGCGCGCGCGTTCTCCACCGAATGCAACTTCGCGTACCGCGTCACCTCCGCGCCCACGCTCTTCACGCGCTTGGCCAAGTCCTCGTCCTCCAACGTCAACGCCTCATCGTCGAACACATCCCACGCTCGGGGGACGCCCGCCTGCGTCGGCACAACCCACGCATGCAACGCCCGCCCAACCTCACGCAGGTGACTCATCGCGCTATGCGCCCCCATGCGTCCCCCGCTGACGCCCACCAGCCCGATGACCTTGTTCTCGAACTCATCGAACCCCATCAGATCCAACGCGTTCTTCAACACGCCACTGTACGAACCATGGTACTCCGGCGTCCCCAACACGATGCCATGCGCCCGCTTGACCCGCTCACGCAAACCCTGCACATCCCCCTCCAAATCCTCATCACCACCCCCACGGCAGAACGGAAGCGCACACTCCCGAAGATCGATATGCTCCGTCGAAGCCCCCGCCTCGCGCGCCCCCTCCAACGCGATCTTCACCGTGGCACGCGTGTAACTGCCCTCCCGCAAGCTTCCCGGTATGCCAACGACGTGCACACGTGAAACCATCAGGCCCCCACACGCTGGCCCCCACGAAAAGGCCATCGGGACAAGACGGTTCACGAGGCCAGGAACCGGTCGATGCACGCATCGTACACGACGTAGTCCTCCTCATGAACCTCCACGAAACCTTCACCTTCCAGGCCCCACGCGCGCGCGAACGCCTGCTCGATGCCCAGGAGGTTCAGGTTGCTCGCGCAGTGAAGACGAACCGGGTCTGCGTCCTCGGGCTGGTGCACCGAATCGTAGCTCATCACGTCCTGCCAAGGCTGGTGGTTCACGGGATGATGCAACCCCAAGCAGTGGCCCACCTCGTGCGCGGCGATGCGGAACATGCGCGGGTAGTCCGTGACCGTGGGCGTGGCCAGGTTCATGGCAAGGCACGGGTCAGGACCCGGATGCGACCCTGACACGGCGAAGCCCCCGATCAACACGCCCGCATCCGGCCCGTTCACGACGAGGATGTCCACGTTCGACGGGAGCGCATCCCCAGGATTCACGACGGTCGTCTCGAAGGCGACCTCGGCCAACCGCTCGCTCCCGTGCTCCCGCATCGCCTCCTCCCACATCGTGACCGCGTCCACGACCGCCCGCGTGAACGTGTTCCCCCAAGGATCCACCTCCTCCATCGAGGCCCCGTACGGGGAGGGCACGATGACCACGTGCACCGTCGTCTCATCCATCACCTGCGACACGTTCAACCGGAAAACGGCCCCAGGCTTGAC
>PWVY01000270.1 GCA_003561665.1 Thermoplasmata archaeon | reverse complement strand
GGGGGGGTTCTTGTTGGAGGTGGGCGGCAAGGTCTTCGGTTCGGATGGGTTTGGAGATGTAACCGTTCATCTGGGCTTGTTGGGCTTTGCGTTGGTAGCGTGGTCCGGCGTGTGCGGTGAGGGCGATGATCCAAGGTTGTTCGGGGAGGGTTTCGTCTGCTCGGATTTGTTCGGTGGTTTCGTACCCGTTCATGCCGGGCATTTGGAGGTCCATGAGGATGATGTCGTAGGTTTGGTCGCGTAGTTTTCGGAGGGCTTGGTGGCCGTCGTTTGCTGTGTCGGGTTCGTAGCCGAGGTTTTGGAGCATGGCTTTGGCGACGCGTCGGTTGGTGTCGTTCTCTTCGACGATGAGGATGGTGTGGGGGTTTTCTTGGGCAAAGGTGGCGTCGAGCGTGGTTTCGTTTTTGCTTTTGGTGAGGGCGGTGGTGGGTTGTTGGGGGTGGGGTGGCGTGGCGTGTTGGGTGGGGAGGGTGAGGTGGACGGTGGTTCCTTGGTTGGGTGTGCTTTCGAGGTGGATGGTTCCGTTCATGCCGTCGGTGAGGCGTTTGCAGATGGCAAGCCCGAGGCCGGTGCCTTGGAAGGTTCGGGTTGTGGAGGCGTCGACTTGGTGGAAGGGTTCGAAGACGGTGTCTTGTTGGTTGGGGGGGATCCCGATGCCGGTGTCTTCGATGCGGATGTGGAGGCGTACGTCGTTGGGGTCTCCGGTGGTTTCGACGTGGGTGTGGACGCGGCCTTCGTCGGTGAATTTGACGGCGTTGTGGAGGAGGTTGGTGAGGATTTGTTTGAGGCGTGCGGGGTCTAGGGAGAGGTAGGTGGGGGTGTTGGGTTCGATGGTGTGTTCGATGTGGATGCCTTTCTCGTTTGCGAGGCTTTCGAAGAGTTGGGTTACGTTTGTGATGAGGTGGTGGATGTTGACGGGTTCGTTGTGGAATTCGAGTTCGCCGGCTTGGATTTTGGAGAGGTCTAGGATGTCGTTGATGAGGCGAAGGAGGTGTTCGCCGCTTTCGAGGATGGTGTCCAGGGAGGCGCGTTGTTCGTGGGTTAATTCGGTGTCTTGGAGGGTGTCTGCCATCCCGATGACGGCGTTGAGGGGGGTTCGGATCTCGTGGCTCATGGTGGCGAGGAATTCGTCTTTGACGCGGTCGGCTTCTTCGAGGGCTTCTTTCTCCACCTTGAGGGCGTGGGTGCGTTCTTGTTCGCGCTCCCAGGCCAGTTGCTCCATGAGGAGGCTTTCTGCGAGCGATCCGCCCATGAGCTCCAAGAACGAGGCGGTTTGATCGGCGAACAAGGGAAGGGAGCGTAGGAAGATGAGGCAGACGCCCTGTGAGGGTGTGCCGCTTCGTCGGATGGGGACGGCCAAGGCTGCTTCGGCTCCGACGCGTTGTGCCTGCTGGCGCTCCCAGGGGGAGCCTTGCTCATCGAACCGTATTGCGAGGGGTTCACCGGAGGACCAGCAGCGGTCCATGATGCTTCCCGTCTCGCGAAGGTCCCCTGGGAGGAGGGTGTCTTCTGGCGTTTTCTCGATGTGGAGATCGCCGAGGCGGTCGACGGCGAGGATGACGCTGCGGGGCCAAACGATCTGATCCACAGCATCCAAAAGGAGCTCGATCTTCCCGTTCACACGCTCGTTCAGGCCGCCGGTCTCCTGATGCTCCTCCTGGAGCCGGTGCAATGTTCGAAGATCCCACGACGCCGTCAAGCGTTTCGGGGGAGCGAACCCGGCATAGAAGGCGATGCTCCCGGCAACGATCATGCTTGAAAGGCCCAAACTGGCCAGCTCTCGATCGACGGGAACGAACGCCCACCCGAACGCGAGGAAGATCACGACGCCGACGAGGAAGGTTCCAAGCGCTGCGAACCGCAAACGCATGCGTGTGGCGCCGGTGCTCCCGCTGGCACCTTTGACGAGCATGAACGCGGCGTACGCTTCCGTAGCGACGAAGTAGCCTGCCACGAGCATCGTGATCGACATCGGTCGCGTTGGTCCCGAGAAGAGAACGATGGAGGATGCCGCCAAGAACCCGAAGAAGGCCCCTTGCTTGGCCATGCGTGGTACCTCTCGGAGGTGATCGACGACGCGAAGCATCGCGAACGGGTGGGCAAGGAGCAGCACGATCGCGATCCGACGAAGGAGAACGAACGACCATGGCCCTGGGCTTGACCCTTCATCTCCAAGGGGAGGTTGATCGGGCTGCATGGTGCCTCCAAGGAGGAGTTCGGCCCATTCAACGACGACAAGGCCAAGCAGCGTCGCGAACATCACGAACACATCGCGTTGCTCGCGATGGCGACGCCTGAAGTACCGGTACCCGGTGAGCCCGAAGACCAGCACGAGGGTCGCTTGCCAGACCATCGAGAGGGGTTCCATCATGGGGACAACCTGGCTCTTGGAGGAACGAAGGGCACCCCTCGTCCTTACGCCAGGTTCGAGCTCTCACAGGGAAAAGCGTTTGGCTTCCCGAACGCGGGGGCAGCCGAGTGCAGGGGGCAGGATTCGAACCTGCGAAGACCTAAGTCACCGGGTCTTAAGCCCGGCCCCTTTAACCGAGCTAGGGTACCCCTGCAAGCAGCCCGTAAGCAACCCGCAAGGGTAGAAGAACCCTCGGGCCCAGCGGGGGGGAACCCAGCCGCTCGAAGCGGCCTTGGTCGGTATGTGAGGGAGGGGAAGCCTTATCATTCAAGGGCGTGTGTCTATAGATATGGCCAACGGTAAGGTCAGCTTCTTCCACGACCGGAAGGGCTACGGTTTCATAGAGACAGACGAATCGGACGACGACGTGTTCTTCCACATGGACGATGTCGATGGCCCTGAGCCATCGGAAGGTCAAGAGGTCGAGTTCGAGGTGGAGCAAGCCCCCAAGGGCCCGCGCGCCAAGAACATCAGCTTCGTGTAAGCGGTCCCTCGATCGTTTCGGTCCGACCCCGCTTCGGGCATGCGCCCGTTGTTCCCCCTTTCTCGGCGCCTTGCGCCGCATCTCTCCTCTCTTAGCCCATAGCTTGAAGCCTCCTGAGCCGCCAGCCTTTCATACACGCACAAGCTTGGGTGCCTGATGCGTGCGTTCGGCTTCCAAGAACATGGTGGACCTGAGGTTCTCGACTACTTCGACATCGACGAGCCCAAAGTGGGCCCAGGCGAGGTCAAGGTCAAGACCGAAGCGGTGGCCCTGAACCGGTTGGACATCTGGGTTCGGGAAGGATGGCCCGGGCTCGATCTTGAGCTACCGCACACGCTTGGAACCGACATGGCGGGCGTCATCGAGGAAGTAGGACGGGATGTCGTGGGTCTCGAACGGGGAGATCCTGTCGTGGTGAACCCCTCGTTGTGGTGTGGGTTCTGCCGCGCGTGCGAACGAGGCGAGCAGTCCCTTTGCGACTCGTTCGCGATCCTGGGAGAGCATGTGCCTGGAACGTTGACCACGTCCACGGTCGTGCCAGCGCGCAACGTGCTCATCCGCCCTGGCACGCTGGAAACGGTGGAAGCGGCCAGCGTGCCCCTGGTCTTCCAGACCGCATGGCGCATGGCGGGGAAGGCCAACATCCGACCGGGCGATGTCGTCGTCGTGCCCGGGGCAGGAGGCGGCGTGGCGACGGCCGCGATCCAGATCGCCAAGCACCTTGGAGCGCACGTCATCGCGACCACGAGCCAGGAAGCCAAGGCGAAGCGAGCCCAGGAGCTCGGCGCGGACGAGGTCGTCTTCTACACGGAGGAGGACTGGGGCAAGCAAGTGTACGAGCTCACGGCGAAGGAGGGCGTGGACGTGGTGTTGGATACGGCGGGGCAGGACGTGTGGCCCCAGGCGCAGCGGTTCTTGCGTCAGGGGGGGCGCTTGGTGTGTTGTGGCGCCACGAGCGGGCCCGAGGCCACGCTGGATCTGCGGTACGTGTTCTACCGGCAGCTCTCCTTCGTGGGTTCGACGATGGCTAACGCTCAAGAGTTCGATGAGGTCATGAGCCTCGTTTTCAACGGGTGGCTGGATCCCGTGGTGGATGAAACGTTCGGGTTCGAGGAGGCTCACGATGCGTTCGAGCGTTTGGAGAATGGGGACGGGTTCGGGAAGATCGTGATCGAGATGGACGCGTAAGCGTGGCTGTTAAGCGGAGTATCGTTTGCTCTTCGTGCCCGTGTACTCGGGGGTTTCGCCGAGCTTGTTCTCGATCTTTTCTTGCTTCTCCTCGAAGGTGCGGATGCGATCGATGGCACGCCGCGCTTGAGGGTTCTCCTCTTTGGGGCACGTGGAACATTGAACCCCGCCAAGGCTTGCTCGTAAGCGTTGGATCTTGGCTTCGAGGCGCGCGTGTTCGCGTTTGAGCACTTCGCGCTCGTAAGGGTCTTCGACGGTTTCGGAGCCGAAGAGGGTTTTGATGCGTGAGAGCACGGTGCCCTGTTGTTCGTTTGCTTGTGCAAGAAGGTTGCCCTGGAGGCTCCCGGGGCTACTTGGAGCGTCGGCGTCTTGATCGTGGTCGGTTGGGTTCGATGTCTTCTCCGATGCGCTTGCGTATGCGTTTTTGCTCCTTCTCGATGTCTTTGATCTCGTGGAGAAGGCGCTTGGCGATGGGGTCCTCTTTCTTCTTGCCTCCCTTCGTGGGGCGGCTTTTCAGTTGCCTTCGTTTGGCTCGGCGTTTCTCTTCAAGCCGCTCGTGTTTCCGGCGTAGAACGTCCTTTTCATGCTCTGAGAGCTCTTCGAGTCCCAGCCACCGCTTGACTGCGTCCAAGACCACGTCGGTTGTGAGCGGTCTTGTCCTTTTGAGGGTTATGCCTTCTCCCTGGGTCATGCACCTGAGCGTCGGGTCCTTGCCGCGATGACGCCGTTGATGACGACCTCGACGCCTTGGCCGAGGTTGTTGAGGCCGGGGAGGTTGTCCTCGAGGGCGCTTCTTGGGAGCACGGCTTGCCCTTGGGGGCTTTGAACGAACGCGTCGGGGGTCTGGAAATCGAGGGGGACGACTTCGAAGCTGGGTCGTGTGAGGAAGGGTACGGGTTCGCCTTGGTGGAAGGTGGAGACCGTGACCTTGTCGCCGGCTTCGAGGGCCGTGTTCTCTTCGAGGGCTTGCTGGTGGAGGCCAAGGGCGTCCGTTGCAAGCTCATCGCTGAAGCCTCCTAAAAGCGTTAGGTACGCGTAGCGTGTGGTCTCGATGGGCCACGGGAGCCCGCCCAGGCGGTACCCATCGACGGTGTCGGGGTTGGAGAACCACGCGCTTTTCTTACCTTCTCGATCGAAGGGACGACGCGGCATGTCCATGCATGGTATCGTGCATCACGGTGCAGTTAACAGTTTCGCTATCGGCATACGGGCGGAAGGTTCAAGATACCGTTGTTCTGACGCGCAAGAACCCAAACCTCCTCCATCGGGCCTGGGGCGTGCCGTTTATGGGGGTGTGCTCGTTCTATCCGCTCGAAGCTTGCATGAACGTTCACGGGTCCATCCTTGACACCCTGGGGAACACGCCGCTGGTCCGAATCAACCGCCTCGCCCCCGAGGATATCGACGTCTTCGCGAAGGTCGAGGCGTTCAACCCCGGAGGAAGCATCAAGGACCGCATCGGCATCAGCATGATCGAGAAAGCCGAAGAAGAAGGCACGCTCGAACCCGGCGGCACCATCGTGGAAGGCACCAGCGGGAACACCGGCATCGGGCTCGCCATCGCGGCCACGATGAAAGGCTACGACGTCGTGTTCACGATGCCTGACAAGATGGCCGTCGAGAAAGAAAAGCTCCTCAAAGCCTACGGCGCAGAGGTCATCCGATGCCCCACCGACGTGGACCCCGAGGACCCCGAAAGCTACTACAGCGTGGCCAAACGCATCGCTGAAGAACGCGAGAACAGCGTGTACGTGAACCAGTACTACAACGACGCCAACCCCCAAGCCCACATCGAAACCACCGGGCCCGAGATCTGGGAAGCCACCGAAGGCACCATCACGCACTTCGTGGCAGGCGTCGGGACCGGAGGCACCATCAGTGGGACCAGCCGCTACTTGAAGAACCAAAACGAGGACATCGTGACCATCGGCGTGGACCCCGAAGGAAGCATCCTCGCCCACAAACACCGCACCGGCGAAACACGCCCCGAACTCGCCCACGGGTACCTCACCGAAGGCATCGGCGAGGACCTGATCCCCTCCGCGGTCTGGTTCGACACCATCGACCACTTCGTGCAAACCAACGACCAAGAAAGCTTCCAGATGGCACGAGACCTCGCCAAGGAAGAAGCGCTCCTCAGCGGATCCAGCGCCGGATCCGCCCTCGTCGGCGTCCAACGCGCCCACGAGAAAGGCCTCATCGAAGAAGGCTCCCGCGTCGTCGTCGTCCTCCCCGACACCGGCGAACGCTACCTCTCCACCGCGTACGACGAAACCTGGCTACGCTCCAAAGGCCTCACCGCTCCCGCCCGCACCGCAGGCGACGCCGCCGTCACGCCCATCCCTTACGTCACGCCCGATGCGGATCTGCCCGCCATCCTACGCGTCACCACCGCTCGAGAAGTCCCCTGCGTACCCGTCATCGACGACGATCAAGTCCTCGGCCTTGTCACGCTCGACGACGTGCACACCGACCTTCTCGAACGCATCGACGCCCGCGAGAAACAAGCCGCCCAACTCGCCCAAGCCACCCCCCCCACCGTCGACCACGCCACGCCCATCGGGGAAGCCGCGAGCACGCTCGTCAAACAACACGCCCTCATCGTCACCAAAAACGACGCCCCCCATGGCCTGTTGACCCGCCAACGCGCGCTGGCCCACATGGGACGCCTTGGGTAACCGTGGTCCCCCGTGGCCCTCAAAGACACCATCCTCGAAGAGATCCGCCACGACGGCCCCATGACGGTGGCCCGCTTCATCGAGCACGCCCTCTACGACCCCCAACACGGCTACTACAACCAACCCCAACGCCGAGCCGGCACCGAATGGGTCACCGCCCCCACCCTCTCCCCCCTCTTCGGGCACACGCTGGCCCGCGGCATCGCCCCCCTCCTCGAACCCCTGCAAGACCCCATGCTCATCGACGCCGGCACCGGAAGCGGCGAACTGGCCCGCGACATCGCGCTAGGCCTCCACGAACACGCACCTGAAACGTTCGAACGCCTCACCCTCCACCTCGTCGATGCAAGCCAACAAGCCCTCCAACGCGCCCAAGGAACCCTCCAAGACGCCGGCATCCACCCCGATGACGTCACCACCAGCACCACCCTCCCCCAACAAGCGACAGGCGTCATCGTCGCCAACGAGCTCCTCGACGCCCTCCCCACGCACCTCTGCCAAGCCACCCCAAACGGGGCCCAAGAGATCTTCCTCGTCGAAGGCGAACCCACGGTCGAACTCGCCGCAGGACCCCCCAGCACCCCCCGCATCCAAGACCACGCCCAACGCACCGCGAAAACCCTCGACCCCGGGCACCTCTTCGAGGTACCGCTTGAAGCCATCGACTGGGCCAAGAACGCCGCACGAAGCCTCGAACAAGGCGCGCTCGTCATCATCGACTACGGTGCCAAACGGAACCAACTCCTCGACGCCTACCCCAAAGGCACCCTCCACGCCTACCACCACGGACGCCGCATCGAAGAGTTCTGGTTCAACCCCGGCACCATGGACATCACCTACCGCATCCCCTTCGACACCATCCAAGAAACAAGCGAAAACGAAAGCCTCCAAACCCGCGCCTACACCACGCAAGGCACCCTCCTCGACGCGCTCGGCATCCGAGAGATCGCCCAAGACGCCAACGACATCCTCCAAGCCAAGAAACTCATCGACCCCCAAGGCGCCGGAGGCACCTTCAAAACCCTCCTCCAAACCAAGAACACACCCCACCCCCACCCCTGGCCCCAAGGAACCAACCTCCCCCGCACGTGAACCTTATCGCCCCCCACCCGGTTCGCCCCCCACGATGCCGCGCCTGTTCATCGGCATACCCGCCCCCGACACGCTCGACGCCAGCGGCGTACGCCGAGCCATCAAACAACACGCCCGCGACCCCAAACTCGTGGACCCCGACAACTACCACATCACGCTCGCCTTCCTCGGCGATAAACCCCAAGCAACCATCCCCAAGATCCAACATGCCCTCCACGACGCCACCACGAGAACCCCCCCCGGCACCGGGCAAGCACAAGGCCTTGGAGCCTTCCCCAACCCCAAACACGCAAGCGTCATCTGGATCGGCATCCACCACGAACCCCTCACCCGCCTCGCCGAGAACCTCCACAAAGCCCTCAACGAACACGACATCAGCTTCGACGACCGCCACGACTTCCACGCCCACCTCACCATCGCCAGGCTACGACGCAAACAAGACATCACCCCCCTCACCACCCCCCACCAAGACACCGACTTTGGCCCCTTCCCCATCGACACGATCCACCTCTACGAATCCACCCTCACCCCCCAAGGCCCCCTCTACGAGACACGCGCCAGCGTCACACTGGAGGACAACGCGTGACCTGGCGCGACGACGCCCTGGCCCTCGTGCAACCCACCCCCGAGGAAGACGAGACCATCCAAGCGGCCGCCAAGCAACTCGTCACCGACATCCAACACCGCCTCGACGAAGAAGGATGGAGCGGCACGCCCCGCCTGGAAGGCTCCCTCGCCAAAGGCACCTACCTCCACGGGAACGTCGACCTCGACACCTTCATCGCCTTCCCCCCCAACCTCGAACGCGAAACCCTCATCCAACGCACCCACAAACTCAAACCCCTCCTCACCGACGCAAAACTCGCCTACGCCGAACACCCCTACGTGCAAGGCACCTACAACGGCTACGACGCCGAGATCGTCCCCTGCTACGCCGTTGAAACACCCAAAGAACTCAAATCCAGCGTCGATAGGACCCCCTTCCACACCGAACACGTCAAACAACACCTCACCACGGAAGGAAAACAAGACGTCCGCCTCCTCAAAGCCTTCCTCAAAGCCGCAGGCTGCTACGGAGCCAAAGAAGAGATCCGAGGCATCAGCGGGTATCTCGCCGAACTCCTCATCCTCACCCACCAGACCTTCGAAGACACACTCGAATGGGCCACCCACGGCTTCCACCACCCCATCACCTTCGACCACGACCCCCAACGAACCTTCACCGACCCCCTCATCGTCATCGCCCCCGTCGACCCCAACCGGAACGCAGCCGCCGCCGTACGAACCCCCGCGCTCGAACGCTTCCAAGAAGCAGCCGCCGCCTTCCGCCAAGCCCCCCACGCCCGATACTTCACGACGCCACCCGATCCCACGATGAACGCCGAAGACGCCCTCCGCACCTGCAACGCGCGCAACAGCCGGATCCTCACCATCAGCTTCCCTGCCATAGGGTACGACATCGACGACCCCATCCACGCGCAACTTCGACGCGCCATAACCCTCGCCACGGAACAACTCACCCGCCAGCAAGTCCCTGTGTACGCCACACACACCCACCTCGAACCGCGCCAACCCAACCGGCAAGGATGGATCCTCATCGAAGCGGACCACCAAGCTCTCAAGGAACCCCTCCGGCACGGTGGCCCCCCCGCGCACCTGGAAGAGCATGCAACCGCCTTCCGCGAGCGATGGACCAACGACCCCATGGCGGCCAGCACCGTCCAAGAAGACGACGATGGACGCCTCTACGTGGACGTCCACCGCGACGACGACACCCTCGGCGCGATCGTGCTCCCTCACCTTGAACAAGCAAGCGCAGGCAAGATCATCGACACCGCTCTCCAGGAGGGTACCTTAACCCTGCTCGAGGACGCTGAAGCCATCACCGAAGCACCCTCCCTCACGCTTGGAGGCTTGTTAGACCGCCGCCGCCCATGGCAGCGCTCCACCCCTGAAACCCTCAAATCTCCTCACTCAGCGAAGTGATCCTCGATGCCGGGAAGGTTGCTCACCAGCTGACCATACTCACCCAGGTGATCCACCGTCTCGACGTGCGTAATCCGCGGGGTTTGCAGCACGGTCTCAAGCACTTGTTGACCCTGCTCGTCATGGTTGAGCGAGAGAAGACCGTACAAGAGCAACGCCTTCTCGTCCGTGGGCAAGCCAGGGCTGACCATGACCGGGTGGCTGGGGACCTTCGCGAAGCGCTCAAGGATGCGGTACTCCTCCTCATCCAGGCACCAGTCGGGCCGTTCCTCGACGCCACAGTGCTCCTCCCAGGTCGTATCCCGCACGAACGCGACCTCGCCGTGACCCGCGGACAGACACTGGAACGCGCCCGCGTTCCCTCCACCCACGATGGGATCATCGAAGAACGCTTCCCGGGCCTGCTGGATCGCGCTGATGCCATCCTCCTCATTCACCTCGACCAGGCCCTGCTCCACCAGGTACCCCACAGGCATCAGCGTCCCCGCGCTGCCCAACTCGCTCGTGTGACAACTCGTGACGCCCTCAAGATCCGCAACCGTCTCGAACGATGCATCCGCCCGAACGACCGCGGAGGCGTGATAGTACGTGGACCCGTCCAAATCCGCATCCGCAGCCAACGTCTCAAGACCCCTTTGTTGCCAGGCCAGCCACGCAGCGCCCCCGTCCAGGAACGCTGCCGTTGAACTACCCGACGCGACGGACATGATCGCCGCGCTGTAGTCCTGCACGGGCGCGATCTGAACCTCCCGATCCATGGCCCCCTCAAGGGCCTCAGCCAAGGGAGTCGCATCCTCGACGAACTGCGATTGATCCTGCTGCACGGCGAACGCGAGAACGAAAGGCTCCTCGCTCCCCTCGGCTCCCCGATCCGTCCCGGTTTCGGGCATGATGCAGCCGGCGAGTACGACGAGGCTAAGCAAACCGACGATGACGAGCTTTCGTTCCATCCCGAAACACCATTTTTAGGCCACCCTAAAGGCAGCGTGAAACAGGACAAAGCCAGTCTCATAAAAGCGTTCCCGAAGAAACCATAGCATGCCAAAGCCCAACACAGGTCAGCTTCGCAAGCTCGCCCCCGTGTCCCCCAGGAACATCGACCGCACCCAGTAGCTCGCCTCATCGATCAAGATCACGACCACGAACACGATCGCCAACAACACGAACACCGCATCGTACGCCAAGAACTGCATGTACCCCCAGATGTAGTACCCGATCCCCCCCGCGCCCACGATACCGATCGCGGACGCATGGCGAACGTTGTACTCGAACATGAAGAACGCCTGACTGATCAACGCGTTCACCGCCTGAGGAAGCACCACGAACCGCAACACCTGAAACCGGCTAGCCCCCAACGACCCCACCGCCTCCATCGGCTCCTTGTCCAACCCCTCGAACGCCTCGTACTCCAGCTTCCCCACGAACCCCATCGTGTACAACGTGATCGCAAGAACGCCCGCCAACGTGCCCGTGCCCACAAGGATCACGAAGATGACCGCCCACAGGATGCTCGGCAACACCCGCACGCCCGCCAAGAGCCAACGCGCCGGCATGTTCACGTACCAAGGGAAAAGGTTCCGGCTCGCCATCAAGCTCACCGGCAAGCTCAACGCGACGCCCACGAGCGTTCCCAAGTACGCGATGTACAACGTCTCCTGGATCCCCCGGAACCCCGTCTCCAGCACGCTCATGTCCGGAGGCATGCTGATCTCGAACAGGAACCCAAGGTTCGCCCACGCCCGCCGCATCCCCTGCTCGTGCAGGCCCAAAGCCAAGAAGCTCCAGGCGGCCAACGCTAAAACCAACAGAAGAAGGAAGGTTCCAACGCCAACCCCCATCCGATCCAGGAGGGGTGGGGACGCGGACCGCTTGGGGGCCTCGACATCAGGCATGGATACGCGAACCCTGATTCAACGCGCTCACGTTCGACGGGTCGATCCGTTCCAAAATCCCCCCCGCGTCCAAGCGCAAGAGATGATCGCTGATCTCCCACGCGACATCGAGGTTGTGCTCCACCATAACGACCGTCATGTCCGTTTCCTCCTGTAGCCCGCGCAAGCAATCCACGATGGACTGCGCCGTCTCCACGTCCAGCTCGGACAGGATCTCATCTGCGAGCAAAACGCGAGGCCGTTGCACCAGAGCACGCGCGATAGCCACGCGACGACGCTGACCCCCCGAAAGCTCGCTCACG
>PWVY01000244.1 GCA_003561665.1 Thermoplasmata archaeon | reverse complement strand
GCCGACGTGTACGCCGCCGGCGCCCTCCTCTACCGCATGATCACAGGCCGCCACCACTTAGGCCTCAAAGAAAAAACCCCGACCCCCGAAGAACTCCTCCAACGCGATCCCGAACTCCCCATCCCCGAAGCCCCCGACGAACTCAACCGAATCCTCGAGATCGCGCTCGCCCGCGACGAGGCCAAACGCTACGAGAACGCGCAAGCCTTCCTCGACGCCCTTCAACGGTTCCAAGCCAACCTCACACGAACCCCCGCCTAATCCTGGACCGCGCAACCTCCCGCTTTCATGCACCGTTCGTTTAAATCCCCCCTCCTGCTCCCACCGAAGGGAGGTTCCTCGTGACCTGGGAATGCACCGCATGGTACCACTGCAGCTGGTCGCACGGATGGACGATCGGGCTCCTCGCCAACACGGTCCTCTTCACCGCGTACATGGCGATCGCGTACAAGATCTTCACCAACATCCACACCACAGGCCAATGGGGAGAAAACCGCCTTGGCCAAGCCACGGGCGCCTTGTTCCTCACATGCGGCATCGGGCATGGCATCATGGCCGCCCACCTCTCCCTCCCCTTTGGCATCACTGAAGCCGCCTCAGGGCTGGCTCTCCGGCAAGCGTTCAACGAATGGCACATGTGGATGTGGCCCCCCCTCACCGCCACCACCGGCATCTTCTACTGGACCCTCCGCAACAGGTTCTCCACCTTCCTGAAAGGGGCAGGCCTTTTCGAGGATCTAGAACAACGCCGACGACAGGCCCGAGACATCCATGACAACGTCCTGCAGAACGTCGCCGCCGCCAAGATGGCGCTCGACCAAGGCAACCAACGGGCAGCCCGGGAAGAACTCGACGAAGCGCTCAACCACTCCCGGATCATCATCTCGGATCTGATGGGCCCCGAAGACGAAGGGATCACGATCAAACCAGGCGACCTCCGACGGGAGAACCCTGCAGGCGATGTCCGCTGAACAAGCCCTCCGAACGGTCGACACGCTCATCGTGGACGACATGCAGCGCTTCCGACGCCTCGTCGCTGACGCGCTGGCCTCAACGAGAACGTTCAACATCGTTGGCGAAGCCAAAGACGGCAAGCAAGCCATCGAACGCGCCGCCGAGCTGGAGCCTGACCTCGTCATCTTGGACCTCTCGATGCCGCGCATGGACGGGTTGGAAGCGCTCATCGAGATCCGGCGACAGGTCCCCGGCGTCGAGATCGTTGTCCTCTCCGGGTTCACATCGGAACGCGTGAAAGCCCTCGCTCTCGACCATGGAGCCTTGGCCTACTTGGAGAAAGGGCAAGGATCCAACCAACTGGTCGAGCAACTGCGGGACCTCTTAGGCGCCCGTGCTGAGGCATCTCCAACCAAGGAAGATCACCCGGGAAAGCATGTGCACGTGCTGGGATTCGATTCGAGCGTGGAACAACGCCTTCTCGATGCGATCGAGGAGGCCAACCGGGGATGGCGTTTGACGCAAGCGAACACGCTCGCCAGAAGCCACGCTACCATCGAGGATCCGGATGCCATCCTCGTCGCGATGAAGAACTGCGAAGGTTGCTGGAGTCCCCCCATACGCGCGCTTTCCTCACGTTTCCCCGAAGCGCCTTTGATCATCGCCGTTCCCACCATCGCGGAGGGAGGCCTAGAAGCCTCCATCGAGGCCGGTGTAACCGACATCATCGATCCCCACGAAGATGCAACGAAGATCGTGAACCGCATCCATTGGGCGATGCTCACAGAGAAAAACACGCATTCCCGCACACGCCAACTTGAGATGCTTGCCGGCACGATGGCGCACGATCTGCGCCAGCCTCTGCGAGCCCTTCAAAGGTACGCCACCTGGCTCCAAGAAGACCTCGAAGCCTCGAACGGGGACCGCGCCAAGACGGCCTTGGACGGCATTCAACGAAGCGTGGATCGAGCTCGACGATTGATCGACCAACAAGTGATGTACGCGCAGCTTCAGACCCAGCAACCAGCACTCTCAACCATCGATGCACACGAAGCGATCCAAGACGCCATAGAGAACCTCGGCGACATTGACCAGAAAGGCTACGCAACCATCCACGTCGGCGACCTTCCCAAGGTGCACGCCTCGAAGGAACATCTCACCCTGCTCTTCCAGAACCTCATCTCGAACGCGATCAAATACCAAGCAACCGGCGAGCACCCTACGATCAAGATCCAAGGCGAAGTCACCGACGAACACGTCCGCATCCACGTCCAAGACGACGGCATCGGCATCAACCCCGAGCACCTGGACGAGATCTTCCAACCGTTCACGCGGCTTCATGCCGAGCAAGACTACCCGGGCACAGGCCTCGGGCTGGCCATCTGCAAGGACATCGTCGAGCAATGGGGAGGCCGCATCGAACCCAAATCCACCCCCGGTGAAGGGACAACGATGACGATCATTGTCCCCAACCCGTCCGCGACGGGACCTCCCTAATCGATCAGACCAAGCACCGTTTCCAAGACCTGGTCATCGTCCTTGTCCTTGTCCAAGTACGCATCCGCGCCAGCGTCGGACAACTCTTCCTCGATCGTCCGCGATCCTTGACCGGTCAAAACCGCGATCGGGACCTTAAGCCCCTTCTCTCGGGCCTTGCGTACGAACTCTGCTCCATCCATGCGAGGCAACCGGTAATCCAAAACGACGCAGTCAAACGAATCGTCCTCCAAAATTTCGAGAGCCCTCTCCCCATACGGCGTCACCTCGACCTCGGCAGCTCCTTCCGCCTCGAAGATATCCAAAGCGAACCTGGCATCGTCCACCTCATCCTCCACGACGAGAACACGAGCCCCCGATGACGGAGTCGAATCCTCTCCAACCATAGCCTTCCAGCCCCCATCCATCTCCCTTCTTTTAAAGCCTGGTTGCTGTGAAAGCTCCCCCTTGCACACCCCAACCCACCCACCGCCACGCGATAGACCTTATACTGCTGTCTCCCCCATCCCCCCACGTGCTCCTATCCATCGACGACACCGACGGGCCCAAAGGAGGATGCACAACCCACCTCGCCACACACCTCATCCAAGAAATCGGCCCCGAAAACCTCGACGGCTTCCCCCGCCTTGTCCGCCTAGACCCCTCCCACCCCTACAAAACCCGAGGCAACGCCGCCATCACCATCCCCCTCCACGACCACCTCGACCCCGAACCCCTCCTC
>PWVY01000237.1 GCA_003561665.1 Thermoplasmata archaeon | reverse complement strand
CCGCATGCGCGCCGAAGAGAAACTCCTCCTCGACGCCGCCAAGAACACCAACGTCCACCTCGAACCCATCTGGGACGAAGAGATCCACATCAACGCACACCAACCCCCACCCTGGACCCAAACCATCGACGCCGCCCTCATCCGCACCCTAAGCCTCAACCGAGCCATCAGCATCGCACAAGGCCTCCAACGCCACGGCACACCCACCATCAACACCCCCCAAACCCTCCAAACCTGCGGCGACAAATGGGCCACCACCCTCGCCCTCGCCCAACACGACATCCCCACACCCCCCACCCACCTCGCCACCCGCATCGACCCCGCCCACCAAGCCGCAGAACACATCGGGTACCCCATCGTCACCAAACCCCTCCAAGGCAGCTGGGCCCGAGGCCTCGCCCGCGCCAACGACCCCGACGCCCTCGAAGGCATCCTCGAACAACGCGAAGCCTACGCCGGCCCCACCCACCAACAACACTACCTCCAAGCCTACATCGACAAACCCGACCGAGACATCCGCGCCTTCGTCATCGGCGACACCGTCACCTGCGCCATCAACCGCGAAACCGACCACTGGATCACCAACACCGCACGCGGCGCCACCGCCACCAACCGCCCCATCGACAACGAACTCGAACAAACCGCCCTCAGCGCCGCCGACGCCATCACCACCCACCCCCACCGCCTCCTCGCCATCGACCTCATGGAAACCCCCAACGGCCTCACCGTGCACGAAGTCAACGCCACCATGGAATTCCGCAACAGCATCCAACCCACCAACACCAACATCCCCAAACACATCCTCGAACACCTCGCCAACCCCCCAGAGGTGCCCGCATGACCGAAACCCTCCAAGCCGGCATCCTCGGAGCCACCGGCAACACCGGCGCCGAAACCCTCCGATACCTCACCCAACACCCCAACATCGAACCCACCTGGGCCACAAGCCGCCGCCACACCAACGTCCCCATCGAACGCATCCACCCCCACCTCACCGAACTCAACGACCTCCGCTTTAGCGACCCCAACGACCCCCCACCCCTCGACGTCCTCTTCTGCGCCACACCCCACGGCACCACCAGCAAACAAGCCCAAACCCTCACCCAACACGCCGAGATCATCATCGACCTCTCCAGCGACTTCCGCCTCAACGACCCCACCCACTACCAAGCCACCTACAACACCCCTCACCCCGCCCCCGACCTGCTCCCCAAAGCAGCCTACGGTCTTCCCGAGGTCCAACGCGAACCGATCGAAACCGCCGACTGGATCGCGGCCCCCGGATGCATCGCCACCGCATCCCAACTCGCCCTCCTCCCCCTCGCACGCGAGAGCCTCATCGATGAAGGCCCCCTCGTGATCGACGCGAAAATCGGAAGCACCGCCGGCGGAGCCAGCGGTGGGCGATGGAGCACGCATGCAACCCGCTCCAACACCGTCCGCCCGTACGCACCCACAGGCCATCGGCACGAAGCCGAGATCCAACAGAACCTCTTCCCCGACGAAGAGAGAGACCTCTGGATGAGCGCACACGCCGTGGACATGCCACGAGGCATCCTCGTCACAGCCCACCTTCCCTTGAAGGAGGACGTGGACGAGCGCGCTCTTCGAAGAGCAGCATTGGCTACATACCAGGATGAACCGTTCGTTCACGTGACTCCGGGCCAAGCCCGCCCGGGGGGCGTCCCGGAACCAAGGTTCGTTGTGGGCACGAACCACGCCCAAGTCGCTTTGATGAGGCGTAAGGAGGGGGGAGGCGTCGCGTTGTGTGCGATCGATAATTTGGGGAAGGGCGCTGCGGGGAGCGCTGTGCAGAGCATGAACGTGCGCTTGGGTTGGTCTGAGGGTCTTGGTTTGGAAGGGCAGGCGGGGTTCCCATGAGTTTGGTTGTTGTGAAGGTTGGCGGGAGCATCGTCGACCAGGTAAGCGGCGTGTTGGATGAGATCGCGCAGCGGGACGATGTGGTCTTGGTGCATGGGTTCGGGCCGCAGACGGATGCTGCATGTCGGGATCGTGGGTTGGGGGTGAGGGAGATTCGATCCCCGGAGGGTGTGACGTCTCGGTTCACGGATGAGCAGGTGTTGGCTGCGATGCGGGAGGCGGCGTTGGGTGTTCAGGAGGGCTTGGTGGGTTCGTTGCGGGATCGTGGAGCGCAAGCGGCGGGGTTGGGCGTGGAGGAGGCTTTGTTCGTGGCGGAGGCAAAGCCTGTGCTTCGTCATGAGCGGGAGGATGGGCGGGTGGTGCTTGTTCGGGGGAACCGTTCGGGGCGTGTGGTGGGTGTTCAGGCGCGTGGGGTGGAAGCGGTGTTGGAGGAGGGGGGGTGTCCTGTGGTGTCGCCGTTGGCTCGGGATGATGAGGGGTGGGTGTCGGTGGATGCGGATCGTGCGGCGGCTGCGTTGGGGGGTGCGTTGGGTGCGAGGGCGGTGGTCTTGTTGACGGATGTGCCGGGTGTGTTGGAGGATGTGGAGCGGGAGGATTCGTTGATAGGGTCGTTGAGTGTTGAGGATGTTGAGGGTTTGGTCGGGGGGTCGGCGTTGGGGGGGATGGTTCGGAAGGTTGTGGCGTGTCGTGAGGCGTTGGAGGGTGGTGTGGGGCGGGCGATCGTGGCGAGTGGTTTTGGGTCTTCACCGGTTGAGGCGGCGCTTGAGGGTGGGGGTACGGAGGTGGTGGCGTGAGGCGTCCGGTGGAGGTTCGTCGTGGGTGGGGCGTGTTCCCGTTTCGTGGGTTGGAGTTGGTGGGGGGGGAGGGTTGTTGGGTGGAGTCGAGCGGGGGGGATCGGTTCTTGGATGCGGGTGGGGCGAGTTATGGGACGGGGAACGTGGGGCATGCGCATCCGCTTGTTTTGGAGGCGCTTGAGGAGGGTTCGGGGGGGTTGTTGCATACGAGCCAGGTGTTCGCGAGCCCGGTTCGGTCTCGGTTCGTTGAGGCGTTATCGGGCATGGTGGGGTCGTGGGCGGGGCGTGTGTTCTTGTCGAACAGTGGAACGGAGGCGGTGGAGGCGGGCATCAAGGCGGCGGTGGCAGGGACGGGGGGGTCGAGGTTGGTGGCGTTCGAGGGGGGGTTCCATGGTCGTTCGTTGGGGGCGTTGGCGGCGACGCATAAGCCGGAGTATCGGGCGTTGTTCGAGGAGCGGTTGGGTGAGACGACGTTCGCGCCGTTCGGGGATGTGGAGGCGTTGCGTGGGGCGTTG
>PWVY01000016.1 GCA_003561665.1 Thermoplasmata archaeon | reverse complement strand
GGTTGCGGTTTGGTGGGGGAGGGGGTTTTGGGGTTCGATGGCTAGGTTGGTGGCGTGGATGCCGGTGGGGCGTGGGGGGTGTTCGGTGGTGGTGGGGTCGGTGCGGTAGCGGATGAGGTTGACGAGGTCGGGGGGTAAGTCGGCGAGTTCGCGGGCGGTGGGGAGGGTGAGGAGGATCTCGTCGTTGAGGAGGCCGGGGGCTTGGGCTTTGCCGGTGATGGTGATGGGGATGGGGGTGGGGGTGTAGGCGCTGGGGAGGTGGAGGGTGTCGCCGGGTTGGAGGTTGTGGGTGTTGGCGGCGCGTTGGCCGATGATGGCGTGGTGGTCTTGGGTGGGGGGGTGGCCTTGGGTGATGTGGATGGTTTCGAGGGTTTGGAGGGTTTCCCAGTGGACGCCGCGGGCCATGAGGGGTTGGTCGTTGTGGGTGGTGGGGGCGTAGATTTCGGGGCTTGAGCCGGCGTAGCCTTCGGTTTGGCCCATGTGGAGGCCAAGGAAGGTGGGGGCGGTGCCGCGGAGGGGGTTGTTGGTGACGTCCGCGATGACGTGGGCGTCGTCGGTGCCGAAGATCTGGTTGGGCATGTCGACGGCGCCGAAGATGACGCCGAGGCTGGCGGCGAGGACGGCGGCGGCGATGGCCAGGGGGATGAGGGTGCGCCATCGGGCGATGGTAAGGCGGAGGATGCGGGGGAGGCGGGGTGGGGTGTTTTGTGTTAGATCGGTGGCGGTGAGGGGTTTTTTGGCTTCGCGGATGGGGAGGATGAGCGCTAGAAGGCCGCCGCCGAAGGTGCCGGTGAGGGCGAGGAGGGTGAAGGTGGGGGTGAGGTTGAGGGTGGCGACGTTGGCGCGTTGGAGGAGGAAGAGGAAGCCGAAGGTGAGGGTGATGCCTAGGATGTGGCCGGTGGTGAGGATGGTGGCGCCGCGGGCGGCGACGAGGCGTTGGACGAGTTTCGTGTCGGCGTAGGCTTGGAGGGTGGCGAAGCTTCGGCGTTTGGCTCTAAGCTCGAGGTTGGTGACGGTGCTGGTGAGGAGGCCGACGACGAGGGCGCTTGCGAGCACGGTGACGTGCACGGCGCTGACGAGTTGGCTGGCGCCGGTGGTGTAGAAGGGGAACGCGCCGGGCGCCTCCATGACCTCGAGGCCTTGGTCTTGGAGGGTTTCTTTCAGTTGGGGGGTGGGTTCGTCGTAGATGAGGGTCTGCGCGTGCGTGCTGGGTGGTCCTCCCTCTTGTTGGAAAAGGTCGGGCGCGATGCCAAGCCAACGGTTTTGGGCGCCTGGGAGGGGGTCGGTGGTTTGGACGGTGACGTTGCCGGTGGTGAGTTGGATGGTTTGTTGGTTCGTGTAGGGTCCGTTGTTGCTGGAGGTGGCCAGGCTCGTGTTCGTGGTGGGGGGATCGCCCTCGTGCGCGGTGTACAGGGTGTGGCCTTGCGTGGTGTGGTGGGCGATGGCGGCGTCTGGTGGTGGGTCGATGGTGTTGATGGGGATGGTGTCCCCGTTGGGGTCGACCGCGATCAGGCGTGTGTCGTGGAGGTCTTCGACGAGAACGTCTTGCGCGTCTTGGAGGCCTCCTACGGCGGCGCCGGCGATGAGGGCGTAACTGACGCTAACACCGATGGCTAGGGCGGCGAGCACCGCTCTGCGGTTCGCGGTGAAGACGAACCCTTTGAGAAGGCCCATGCTCGGTGAGGGCATCGACGACGGGCGCGTGTGAAATACGTTGCGTGTTGGGGCCCAAGGTCCAAACGAGCAAGATTGCACGTGTGGCCCGGAGTGGGAGCGGTCATGGTGGGGGTTCGCTGGGCTCGATGCCCAAGGTCTCGATGGCCTGAGCGATGAGATTCGTACAAGCGTTCTTCTCGGTGATCCCCCAGACCACGTTCCAGTCTTCGATCCTGGGTTCCAGGTTGCGGATGTCGTATGCGTCCTTCCAAATCTTCCCCTGTAAGTATTGGACGTCCACGGCATCGACAGCGGTGTGGTCGAGATCCCAGCGTCGGTCTCGCCATGCTTTAACCTTCTGGAGGAAGAGCAGCTCTGGCCTCGGGATCCTGACGGTCGCGGTTTCCAGCTCCCAAGGAAGGGAGTGCTTCTCGAGTTCGGTGAACGGGATGTTGCGGTCCTTATCCTCTTTGAAGGGTGGGCCTTGGTCGAGGCCCGCTGCGTCGATCTGGATCAAGAAGGTTTGGTCGCCGATTTCAACGGGCTTTCGGTACTGTTTGCTGAGGATGCCCCCGTGATTCTCGTAGCCGTTCGCCTTGTAGTAGAGCTGGAGGAAGTTATCCAAAATGACCCTATCCGGGAAGATGACATCGATGTCTCTGCTCCCAAGCCCGCCGTGGTACCGCCAAGCTGCCCATCCTCCGATAAGGTAGAACATGGGGCCCTTGTGCTTGGCCCACATCGCGAGGTTCTGGAGCTCTTTGTAGCTGTGGCTTGTAACTTCCTCCGCGTATTGGCCTTTGATATGTTCGGGCGCTCGCGGTTGACGATGCGGAAGGTCGTCAGTCAAGAACGACCCCCCAGAGTTCCTTGATGAGGTCTTTCGCTGCGTAGAGTTTCCCATCACAGGTTAGGTCGACCACCGTCCTGAAGGGGGTGGTCCGCCGTCCCTGCTCGATGTCGCCAACGAGGGGGATGTCCAGCCGGTAGATCGCGACTGGAAGGGCGCCCCCCTCGTGCGGCTTGAGACCCTCAGCGATCTCGTTCGGCGTCTCGTGGTAGATGCACACGCGAT
Source organism: Thermoplasmata archaeon (assembly GCA_003561665.1). Classification (GTDB taxonomy): domain Archaea; phylum Thermoplasmatota; class SW-10-69-26; order SW-10-69-26; family SW-10-69-26; genus PWVY01. Next base: position 484 of record PWVY01000016.1, on the reverse strand, counting down.
CGGAACGAAAGAACTCACCGTACTCCTCTGCAGCGCTCTCAAGGCACACGATCCCACCCGCTTCCACGAGGGAATCCTTAACCTCGTCCTTTGTGCCCCTGACGCGTAGCTCAACCGAGCAAGCATCGGACATCGTTCTTTGGTAGGGGAACACGGAGGTCAAAAGGCCCAACGCACCTTTGGTTCGATACCGCCCGTCAGGTCCACGCTCGGCATGTCGCTTGTCCACCAGCCACTGGACCATGCGGTTGGCTTGGGAGACGCTGGCTTCAGCGCGCTCGGCGAGTTCGGTTTGGGTGAAAGGGTCCTCCGCCAAGAGAGCCTCTCGGACGAGCCGATAGTTCACTGGAGAGGTGATTGATGTCGTCGAAGGCATCATTTCCCTTGTTTCCGCTAATTTCCCTTAATTATGGGAAGTATTAAAATATTTCCCCTCGTGGGGTGCGGGGAGGGGACCGATTCTCAAGCTTCTTCAAGATCCTTC
>PWVY01000346.1 GCA_003561665.1 Thermoplasmata archaeon | reverse complement strand
TGTTCGTGTTGGGGTTGGCGTGCATCGTTCGCGGGCGCGAACGAACATAAGCAACGCAAACGGTCCACTTGTTGGAGTTGAAGCGGGGGAGTTGTGCAAGGCGTGGCTTGTTGCCCCCTGGGGTTAATATCCTAGTTCCTGGATGACGTGATGCTTCGTCGCGCGCCAGTGAATCCCACAGGGGGTTCCGGGAGGCGACGGCGAAGGAGGTATGACGAACGATGAACAATCGAACCCTTGCAGTAGCGGTAGCTATAACGATGCTAGCTTGGGGGCTCCCTTCCGCCATGGGCGGAAGCGGGACCCTTCTCGACGACACGAACATTCCCCTTACCGACGATGAACCCAAAGAGTACATCGTCGGGTTCTACGAGATGCCCGATGATCGAGACACCTACCAAGGTGAACCGGTCATCAAGGTCGAAGAACGGCTCTCGTTCTTCGTGGTGGAAACCGAGGACCCCTACCAGTTCGAGATCCGCGTCCAAACCGACGACCAGGTCCGTTACCTCGAGGAGAACCACCATGACTACCAACTGGCCTACGAGCCCAACGACGAGCTCTTCGATGACCAGTACGGTGTCCAACAGGTCAACGCGCCTAGCGCGTGGGATGGCACGCTTGGGTCCACGGCTGTGAACCTTGGCCTCTTGGACAGCGGTATCACCGCGGACCACGAAGACTTCCCAACCGCGGATGTGACCGGCTGGAACTACGTCAACGACAACGACGACTTCAGCGACCACAACGGCTGCAACTACCATGGCAGCCACACCGCTGGCACCGCGGCCGCCCTCACGGACAACGAGGTCGGCATCGCCGGCATGAGCAACAGCGCCATCATCATGCACAAGATCTTCGACAGCGGCTTCTTCGGATGCGGCTCAGCCGGCACCGACGCCATCGCTGAGGCGCTTGCAGACATGGGCGACAACGGCGCCCACATCAGCAGCAACAGCTGGGGTGGAGGCGGTGCTGATCAAGCCATCCTCGACGCGATCGAGTACGCGCACGACCGCGGCGTCGTGCACGTCGCGGCAGCCGGCAACGACGGCTCCTGCACCGACTGTGTCAGCGAGCCCTGGAAAAGCGCAGAGGACAAGGTCATCATCGTCAGCGCGTCCGCCGAGGGTGACGAGTGGGCCAGCTTCAGCAGCGAAGGGCCCGAGGTCAGCGTCATCGCGCCCGGAGCCTCCGTCCTCAGCGTCGACGGTGGCACCACCAGCGGGTACCAATCCATGAGCGGCACCAGCATGAGCACCCCCCACGTGGCCGGCGCCATCGGACTCTACATCGACGCGCACGGTCCCGAGGACCACGCCACCATGGAGCAACTCGTCCGCGACACCGCGGATGACATCGGCCTAAGCTCCGACCGACAAGGCGACGGGCAACTCAACGCCGGCGCGCTTGTCGGGGACGTCGACGACGGCGACGACGATGATCCCGATCCGGACCCGCCGGAAGCCAGCTTCACCTCCTCCTGTGAAGAACTCTCGTGCACGTTCGATGCATCCGACAGCTCCGGGGACATCGACTCGTACGACTGGGAGTTCGGCGACTCCAACACCGGCACCGGCGAGGTCACCGACCATACGTACGCCGAGGATGGCACGTACACGGTCACGCTCACCGTGACCGACAGCGCAGGCCAAACCGACACCACGACCGACGAGGTCACCGTGGAAGCCTCCGATGACGACGATGACGACGACGATGATCCCGAAGCCGACACGATGAACGTCGCCGCGATCGACTTCGGAGGTCACAACCGGCACGCCGACTTCACGGTCACCATCGAAACAGACGCCGGGGACCCCGTCGAAGGCGCCAGCGTCGACGTGGAAGTCTGCCAGACCAGCAGCGGCGACTGCAACACCGGCTCTGGCACGACCGGCTCCAACGGTGAAGTTGACTTCCGATGGCAACACGGGGCCGGCGACGAGTACGAGCTATGCGTCACGGACGTCACCCACGACGACTACGCCTGGGACGAAGGCGAAGTCTGCGAAACGGGCGTCGCATAGTCCACGCACGTACGCCTTAGGGCTCGTACCGGGCCCCTCCCCCATTTTTTCCTTTATCTTTCACCACGAATGTAAATAGTCCGTGAGAGGCCCCTAAACGACGTTTATAACGAGTCTTGCAACCATCTCCCTTCATGGTCCAGGGGGTTTTTGTGCCATGTTCCCTGTGGCGTTGTTGCTTCGTCGCACGTCAACGGGTCCCACAGGGACACCCAGGAGGCGAGTGGCGGAGGAGGTATGACGATACGATGAACCAACGAGCCTTCGCATTAGCGGTAGCTTTCCTTATGCTAACGTTCGGGTTCCCATCCGCGGTCACCGGGATGGATGCGGCGCCCGAACGGTTAGCCGAACACGACCTCTTGAACGACGAGCCCAAAGAGTACATCGTGGGCTTCTACGAGTTGCCCCGAGACAACCAAGAGTACCAGGGTGAACCCGTGATCGACTACGACGAACGCCTCACCTTCTTCGTCGTGGAAACCAAGGATCCCTACCAGTTCGAGATCCGCGTCCAGATGGATGAGAACGTCCGTTACCTCGAGGAGAACCACAACGACTACCAGCTCCTCTACGAACCCAACGACGAACGCTACGACGATCAATACGGCGTGCAACAATCCAACGCACCAAGCGCCTGGGATACCACGCTTGGAAGCACCGCCGTCGTCCTAGGCTTCCTCGACAGTGGCATCACAGAAGAGCACGAGGACTTCGACGCAGACCACGTCTCCGGCTGGAACTACGTCGACGGGAACAGCGACTACTCGGACCACAACGGGTGCAACTACCACGGTAGCCACGTGGCCGGGAGCGCTGCCGCGCTCACTGACAACGAGGTCGGCATCGCGGGCATGAGCAACAGCGCCATCATCATGCACAAGATCTTCGACAGCGGCTTCTTCGGATGCGGCGCTGCAAGCACCAGCGACATCGCGCAAGCGCTTGCCGACATGGGCGACAACGGCGCGCACGTCAGCAGCAACAGTTGGGGCGGCGGATCCGACCAAGCCCTCCTGGACGCGATCGATTACGCCAACAGCAAAGGCGTCATCCACGTCGCGGCAGCCGGCAACGACGGCTCCTGCACCGACTGTGTCGGCGAGCCCTGGAAAAGCGCCGAAGACCAAGTCATCATCGTGTCCGCGAGCGCGGAAGGCGACACGTGGGCCAGCTTCAGCAGCGAAGGG
>PWVY01000063.1 GCA_003561665.1 Thermoplasmata archaeon | reverse complement strand
TAAACACCCATGAACACGCGAACCAGGTTGCGAAGGCCGGGACCCAAACCAAGCACCAACACCGCGAGCTTCACCAACCCCACAAGGTCCGGATCCTCTCCTTCTCGTTTCGCCCGGTCCACAAGCCAAATGATGACCAGAACCAACGCGAGCTTCATCACGACGAACCCCCACCCGTTCAACATGCCAAGGAAAATCTCGCTCACAGGGTGCTTCTCCCCGTACCCGGAGACCGTGAACGGCAAGAACGTGCCCCCCTGACAGATGGGCCCATCAGGGTCCGTGCACAACGCTCCGAACGTCGCGAACGCATCCGTCATGTGACCGGCCACCAACGCTAAGTTCAACGGGGCCGCGAACGAAGCGAACACGGGTTTCTTATCGTGGTAGGTCCGACCGATCAACCAGACGGCTCCAACCACGGCCAACGTCGTAAGGATCGTCCATGGCGCGATCTCCCACACGGCAGGCCGCACCGTGAGGATCCAAGCACCCACGACCTCCCAGTGGAGCACCAGCACCGTGGGGATCAGCATCATCGGCAACCCCCATGCGCCGATCGCCCAGTGCAAGTGAGAGCCTCCTCGATGTGTACCCAAAACGTACACGCCGAACGAAACGAGCATGATGACGCCGACCGTCACGGGACGAAGGAGCACGGAGAACTCGTTCCGCAAGAACACGAACACGAGGACATAAGCGATGAGTTGAATCCCGAACCAGCTACCGACCGTTTGGACCTGGGTGGAGCGATCTTTCTCCAGCGAAGCGTGCGCCATCAAGAGATGCACCATCACGGCGCCGCCTGCAACCATGTAGATGAAGGGGCTGATGAAGAACCACGAGAAGAGACCCGGATCGCAAAGGCCCGCCGTTTCGACGCCGGCTTGGCAGAACATGCTCGCATCTTGAAGGACGCGCGCGATGGGGCCAAAGAGGATGTACGGGATGAGGGCCCCGATGAAGAGCGCATCGAACGCGATGCTGCGTTTCTTGAACAGATGCTGATAGATGGACAAAAGCGCGCCAGCGAGGATGACGCCGTACGTGATCTCCGCGAGCAGGGTGTACTCTTCCGTCACCGTGATACCGAAGCGTTCCGCTGTTCCGGACTGGTTCGCATCCGCGGCCGTGGGGCCCCAGAAGTTCTCCCAGAGGAACCGTTGCAAGACCACTTCGGGAGCGATGAGGACACCAAGGAGCAAGCCCCCCGCAGCCAGGCCGATGAGGATAAGCCAAAAGTAAACCGGGTGCTCGGCGTGGAACCCAAGCACCGGATCCAGGAACGCTTTCGTCCTCTCCCAAAGGGAGCCCTCTGGTTCCTCGCGCGGTGTCATCGCTCCGCCCACGTACGCCCTGGATTAAAACCTGCCCTTTGAGCCTCCACCTGAGCCCCTAGATGAAGTGGGGCACCACGAACGGCGTCAACAGGAGGAACAGCAGGGAGAAACCCAGGAACCGGTTCCAGAACTTAACAGACGCATCCACGTCGTCCAACTGGTCCTGGATGTGCGCTGAGCGCCCGACGTACGTCGGGGCCATGTCTTCACGCGCCAAAACGCGCAGGTCCGAGTCACGGATGCCTCGACGTTTCCTAAGCCATGCATGCAACGAATGGCGGAACATGTGGCCTCCATCAAGGGGTCCCATGGGGATCGCGTTGAACGTTCCCAAGATGACGTTCAACCAGAAGAGCCAATAAAGCGTGTTCGCGAGGATCCAGAAGGACGCCCCCCATCCCTCGAAGAAGCCCGTCACCGTGAACATGTCGTGGAACGCGGACGGGAACGGTTGCATGTTGATGAACGGGAGCGCCAGGTAGAACAACGCGCCGCGGAGGCCTTGCTGCTCGAAGGGGCTTTCCAGGTTATCCATGATGCCCTGCAAGCGGTCCTCGTCCGCCGGGCTCACGCCAAGAAACGGCTTGTTTTTGAAGTGCTCCTGGTTCGCTTGAGGCGCGTTCTCCTCATACCAAAGGTACCGATCCACCGGTTCGACGTGAGCGGTCCCCTCCTCTCCTTGATGCATGTACCTGATCTCGATGAGGCGATCCTCGCCTGCAGCATCCGGGTCCTCGGATGCGGGACCGGCTTGATGGTTCCAGGACCATGCCGCGTCAGGGTACGTGACGTTCAAGGCGGCCTGGAACCCCTCGATCGATTCCACATCCTCTCCCTCGATGTTGAGGATGAACATGCCCGGTTCGAGGCCCGCGTCCGCGGCTGGCATGCCTTCGTTCACGTTCAAGAGCGCCACGCCGCTATGGGCTGGCGCGATGGCCGGCACCATGACTTGGCTGAAGAGAAGAACGCACGCGATCCCAAGAACGATGTTGGGTCCCGGGCCGCTGGAGAACATCCTGAGCTTCTCCCGGAGTGTTGCCCCTTGAAGAGCCTCCTCGTCAGGTTCAACGAAGGCTCCGATAGGAACGATGAAGAACAACAGCCCCAACGATTTGACGTTCAAGTTAGCGAAACGGCAGAGGATCCCGTGCCCTCCTTCGTGGATAACGAGGGCGACGATGAGCGCGAATAGCCCATACCCCACGGGGATGACAGGGTTGACGCCTGGGATAGCGAGCGCATCCTGCAGGTCCGGTGGGTCTCCCCGAACCGCTTCGGTGTGCGTGAAGAAGAGGGTGTTCTGCCAGACGAGCAAGAACACCATGAGGAGAGCGGAGAGGACCGTAAGGGCGATGAACACGTCGGCTGCGATGCCCCAGTATCGTTTCTTCGCCATCCGGTCGATGGTGCGTTTGCCGGCTTGGGTGCGCAACATCAAAAGCGGGCCCATCAGGGTCCAGCGTTCGGACTCCTTGTGGGCAGCCCAAAGGAGGATGGCGATGTAAAAGGCGGTGAGCCCGAGGAGCACCGCCAGCCAAGTTTCCATTGCGCTCAGCCAAGCCAGGTCCTGGGTAAAAGCGCTTCGACAAGGGACGACCGACCGCTCGATCCCGGAAGAGCCCGTTGAGGGGTGCGAAAAGGGTTCAAACGGTCAAACGGATGCTCACGGTATGCCTGTGCGTATGGTGTACGTGACGTTCCCGGATCGAGACACGGCCCGGAAAATCGGTGCATCCGTTATCGAGGACGAGCTTGCGGCTTGTGTGACGTTCTGGCCGGCAGGCAGCATGTACCGGTGGGAGGGGGAAGTGGTGCAAGAAGAGGAGGAGCTTGCGTTCTTCAAGACCACGCCCGAGCGGGAGGATGCTCTTGTCGAGAAGATCGAGGAGGAGCATCCCTACGATGTGCCGTGCGTCTTGCCTCTCGACGTGGACGGGGCGTTGCGTCCGTACGCGGATTGGGTCGAAGCGATGACGCGACCTTGACCGGGTCGTTGTTAGGCTTCGGAGCGTTGGCGTAGGCGCTCGTCTCCCTCGGGGGGGCCACGAGCGTAGAGGATGTCCCCGCCCTCGAGGACGTGGTCCTCGTCGGGGTCGTACGTCCAGGTCGAGTCGTGGCGGACCGCCAGCGCGACCATGCCGGTCAAGTGGTCCGTGATGAGGTCTTCGACGGTTTCGCCGTCAAGATCGCTGCCTTCTTCGATTTCGACGCTCGTGATGACTTCTTTCGTGGCTGCAAGCGCTTCCGAGTAGACGGCGGGCATGTCCACGTCGCGAAGGACGACTTCCACGATCTGCAGGGCGGCGTCGCTGATGACCTCTCCCGCCGTGGCAAGATGGAGGAGGCCGCGAAGGGTCGTAGGGTCCTCGAGGCTTCCAGCGGCGTTGAGGACCCAGTCCTCAAGCTGTTTTTGAAGCTCGTCCGATCGCCGCTCAAGCATGCTTACTTCGGCTGCGATGGGTTCGATATCGAACAGGGAGGCGGTGTAGGCGAGACCGATGGCGAGTTCGGCTTGATCCTTCATGTCGATGATGGTATCGACCGCTTCCTCGAGACCGTCGATGTCCCGAGGGGGTGGAGCCTGGGGAGGCACGAAGGGATCCCCCGCGATGCGTTCGTGCACCTGGTGGACGGGGGTTTGCAGGCCCGCGAAGATGAGCACGTCTCCCTCCAGGATCTGCTCGTCGGGTTCGGGTCGACGGTACCAGGTGTTCTCTCGCCGAAGCGCGATGACGTTCACGCCTGGATCTCGCTCAAGGTCAAGATCCTGGAGCGCTTTCCCACGGACTTCGCTTGTTTCATGCACGACGGCTCGTCCGGTCACCTCCCGCGCTTCGGATAGGACGCTTCGGATCTCATGGGGGACGCCGATATCTTCGAGCACGATTTGTGCGATGTCCGCTGCTGCGCCCGTGATCTTGATGCCTCCGTCCAGCACGTTGAAGACGCCAACAAGGCGCTCTGCATCGTCTGCCCGTTTGGCCGCGAGCATGAGCGCGATGCGGGCGTCGTACCGGGCATCGGCGACGCGCTGTTCGAGGGTGAGGACCTCTTGGGCGAGTTCTCGGTTCCCGTAGAGGACCGCGGTGAAGGCAAGGTCGATCGCCAACTCGGAAGCATCTTTGACGAAGACGATGCTATCGTGAATGTTAGCGCCTCGGTAGCCGACCTTCTTCATCGAGGGGGTAGATGGGGGCGAGGGGAAAAGCGTTTTGAGATGCGGGTTTGACGAAAGCTTACCAGGGGATGTTCCATTCTGGGGTCGTGGTCGAGGAAGCGAGCGCTTGGTCCATCTTCCGGCAGGCGCTTCCTATCCTCATGGTGAGCCTCGTGGCCGGCTTGGTGGCTGGCACGGTGTTGGGTTCCGAGGCGATGCGGGAGGGTATCGAAGCCGTTCCTGGGCTTCTTTTGTTGTTGCCTGCGTTCTTGGCCACGCGCGGGGGGGTGTACGGGGCGATGGGGGCCCGGTTGGCAAGCGGGCTGCATCAGGGCGTCATCAAACCGGTCTTCGAGTGGAGCGAGCGGATGACGAACGCGATCGTGGCCTCCTTCGTGAACGGGATGGTCGTGTCGTTGTTCATCGGGGCGTTGACGTGGTTCGTGCTTGTTGCCGTGGGGCGTGAGGGGGGGTTGGTGCAGTTGGTGCTCATCATGGCGGTTGCGGGGTTCTTGAGCGCGTTGCTGATGTTGTCCGTGCTGATCGTGGTGATGTTCTGGGGGTATCGTCGGGGGTTTGATCCGGACAACTTGATCGGGCCGACGGTGACGACGTTGGGTGACGTGTTCGGGATCGTGTTCCTGTTGGTGGCTGTGTACGTTGTGGGGTGGGTCGTTTGAGCGATGCGTTCCTTGCCCCGAAGGGGGATGTGTTGGGGGATTGGGGGACATGGTTGATCGTTCGAACCACGGTCCCGATCTTGCTTGCTACGAGCATCCTGCAGATGGCTTCGGGGGGCGTGTTGGAGGCTTTCGAAGATGCGTTGTTGACGGAGCCGGCGTTGTTGGTGCTGGTTCCGGTGATGATCGGGACGGCGGGGAACCTTGGGTCCATCCTGTGTTCTCGGTTGGCGACGCAGTTGCACTTGGGGGGTTTCGCGGTGTCGGTTCGAGATCCGACGTTGCGTTCGAACGGGTTGGCCGTGATCGGGCTCTCGTTGGTGATCTTCTCGTTGTTGGGTGTGGGTTCGTGGGGGATCGGGACGTTGTTGGGGGGATCGTTGGGGTTGGTCACGTTGATGGTGATCTCGTTGTTGAGCGGGGTGTTGTTGGCGCTGTGGGTGATCGTGCTTGGGGTGTTGACGGTGGCGGTCTCGTATCGGTTGGGGTACAATCCGGATGATACGACGATCCCGATCGTGACGAACGTGTGCGATGTGACGGGCGTGTTCATCCTGTTCGGCGCGATCTTGTTGTTCGTGTGATCAGCGGCCTTCGAACTCGAGACCGATGCCTTCGCCAATGTCGAGGTCTTCGAGGCTTTTTGCTTCGGGCTCGTCGGGTTCGATGAACGAGATGGGGATGGGGATGTCCTCGAGCAGGCGTTGGGCCAGGTCGAGTTTGGTGGCTTTTTCTTGCCCGCCGCGGACGGGTTCTTCGAAGTTCCAGCCGGAGAGTTGGAGGCGTTGTGCTCCAAGGTGCGCGGCGAGGAAGCATGCGCGGTCGCCGTCGGTGAAGCCGCCAAAGCGGTGCATGGGGACGGGTGTGTCTTCGGGGGGTGGGGTTTGGCAGGTGCCGAAAACGGGGCCTTCGAGTTCTGGGAGTAGGGACTCGAACCGGTGGATGTTGTCGGCGTGTGCGTGGATGGCGGTGGTGACGCCGATGCGGGAGAACATGGTGTGCGCGGTTTTGGATCCGTCGAGGTCCGTGACGATGAGGGCGGGTTGGATCCCGGCGGAGAGGGCTTGTTGGACGGCGCTTCCGGCCGCGATGACGGGTTTGGCGGGGTCCACGCTCTCGGCGCCCCCTGGGACGGGGCCGAGCACGGTGACGGTTTGGTCGGTGAAGGTGGCTCGAAGCGTTTCGGGGTCGACGACGTTCGCGTTCTGGAGGGCTTTTGCGAGGCGCCGAGCGGCTTCGGAGTCACGCTGAGGGTCCAGGTCGAAGAGGCGTTGAGCGGTGCGGTAGTGGCGGTCTGGGTCGATGGTCATTCTTTCCCCTCTCGTGGGTTCGAGGGGCGGGGGGGGTCGTAGGCTCGCGAGGGGGTGTTGGGGGCCGGGCGAGCGTTGGGGTCGCCTGGTTCTTCGAGGGGTTCATCGTCGGGGGTGGATTCGTCGTTGACGTAGCGTTGTTGGATGTAGTGGTGGGTGGACCATCCGAGGAAGCCGATGAGGGCGCCGCCGACGAGGTAGAGGAACTCTTGCATGCGGAGGATCTCGGCGGCGGGGACGCCTCCTTCGATGCGGCCGGCGACGTTGAGGAGGCTGGTGAGGATGAGGCCTGTTGCGACGAGGCTGAAGGGGAGGGCCCAGTAGCTCCAGACGATGCTGCGGTTCTTGACGTATTGGTCGATGACGCGGCCGCCTGCGGTGAGGAGGGCAGCGCCGATGGCCCACCAGATGAGGCTGTTGACGAACGTGATGGCTTTACCAAGGCTTGTGGCGGTGCCGAGGTTTTGTACGTCTTGCCAGGCGAAGACGACGCCGCCGAGCAGGACGCTGGCGCTTAGGAGGCTTGTGAAGAGGGTGATGCGTCCGCTGAGGAGGCCTTCGTAGAAGTCGTGGGTGAGGCGGACGAGGGTGTCTTCGAGTTGGAGGCCTTTGATGATGAAGAAGGTGCCCACGGCGAGGGCGATGGCGCCAAGCCCGATGGCTTGGTACCCGGTGATGGCGGCGAGGCCGTAGACGATGAGGGCGAGCGCGATGGGGACGAAGACGGTGCGTTGGAAGTTCTTGTCGTCGAGGGCTCGTTTGATGACGTAGTAGATGCCTTCGATGTCGGGGTTTTGGCGGACGATGACGCGTTTGACGGCGTCGACGTGGACGCGGCTGGTGACGAGGGGGAGGATGAATTCGTCTTCGGCGCCGTCGGTGACGAGGATGCACGCGTTGGGGTCGACGTCGTCGAGGACGTCGTCGAGTTGGTTGGCGAGGATCCTGTCGCTGGTGGATCCGACGTTGCGGTGGCCGCAGATGGTGGCGATCTCGGTGTCGTGTCCTTGGCGGACGAGGTCGTCGTAGACGTTGATGCCGGCCATGAGCGCGTTGGTGTCGGTGTCTTCGGGGTCTGCGAGGCCGAGGCTGACGGCGGCGTCGAGGTTCTCTTCGCGGCCGAGGATGGGCGTGGTCACGCCTGTTTTGGCGCCGAAGTCGTTGTCGCGGTCGATGCAGAGGATCAGGAACGTCATCGGGCCTGGGCGGCCAACGGGGGCCTCGGTTTTGAAGGTATGGCTCCCCAACCTCGATTATAATCTTTATAATCCGTTGTTGGTTTGGGCTTGTTCTTCAGCGTTTTGGTCTTGGACCTTTTCCGGTTGGGGGCGTTGGGCGGGGGCCCGTTCCCGACGGGGGGATGCCCTTGCTCGCATCCAGCGTTACGTGATGGACTCGACGATCCGACGATCGCCCCCGTTCGCGGAAGGGCAACGAAGGGAAGAGCAAGGCGGTTCGATCCACTGCGCGCGATGCGGGGTACGGCTAGCAGGCAGCTCAAGGCGAACGATCCAAGCTCACGTGAGCGCCAGCTTGTGCCGCCCCTGCTCAAACGTTGAACCATGATGGCGAAGGCGCGGCCACCGTGTTTATCAGGCCGCACGGGGGCCCTCCTGGGAGTGCTATCATCCCCGGCGGCAAGTCGTATAAGACTTCTATCACGCTGGAGAAATTCCATTCCTTTGGCTCTTCGACGTTTGGTGTGGGTAACCTGGCCCACCCGCTTGGAGGAAAACCCACCTCACCGGTTCACCGGGCCCGATCGAGGACCCACGGATAAACGGTGGCTGGAAGCGCGGAGGTGCGACGTATGGCCTCCAAACGGTCGTTTCCTGGTGTTCTGACCCGTGACGAGTCCCTGTAAATCGTGCCTCCCTCCGGCCGCCGGGGGTCTCTCCCAAGCTCCGGTGAATGCACCACCCACATGAAACGTCGAAGAGCCATTCCTTTCATGTGAGAAACTGAGGGCCTCCGGCGATCAGAGCCACGGCGAGATGGAAGGGTTAACGCACCAAGCGCCCGAAGAGGATCTGGGATCCCTCTCCCCTAATCTTTTCCACTGAGAACGCGACCGGACTCCTGGTTTTCAGTGTTCAGGGGCCAGGGTGCAGTTACGTCTATCTGTCCCTGCGTGAGAGGAACAGATAGATCAGGGCCGCGAAAACAAGGAGAACGACGAGCGTGACCACGGCGACAACTATGCCAAAATCTGGGTTGACTTCTGGGAATAGCAGGACCGCATTGGAGAATTCCATGGAGCTTACCCTGTGACGTTCTACGGTCTTCATGCTTTTATAGCTTGGAACGGCGCTGCAGTCCCGTGGCGTAATCACCAGCCAGCACTACATGCGCGAGCACTCCGAGGCCTACGGGCTTTTGGAGATCGAAGGCCCCGTGTTCACAACGCACGGGACCGCCAAAGACACGCTCGTCTATCTATTCTGGAAGAGCCCAATGCGGCATCACCGTCAAGGAGGCCGAAGACAAGCTCGGCCGGGACGGCCACCGGGCGCTCAACGCGTTGGTAGAGCAGGGGCGGCTTACGCACGAGGGAATCGACGGCGTTGTCAAACCTGCACCCCAAACGCTGTCGCCAATAAGCCAACGAGCGACGTACCCATCGCAAGCTCGAGCCCACGCCATCCCCCGCGCCCAGCCAACCCTGCCCATCGAGCACGTCTTCTAGACCATAGCGCGCGTCGAGAATCTCGACAAGCTGCTGCACTGCCCACAGGCCCACGTGTGGTCCCTCGTTCTCCCGCCTCCATCACCCGGATTCCTACCTCGCCGGCGGGGTCACGGGCTGCACAATAGCAGCCCGTTAAAAAGCTATTTTCGCTTTATTCATTGGCTATCCTGGGTCAAGGGAACAAGGATTGAATCTCATCAGGTGTGTGGTGCGTGACATCTAACCTCCCCGTTTCGGCATGCAGCGAGTGGAAGACAGTGGTCGTTCCCATCCCACTAGGATCTTGACGGAACATAAGATACCAATACGTCAAACGGCCATCTTGGAAGGTCACAGCGAAATCACGTTCATTGTCGAATGTTCTGGTCCATCCGTTCCCATCGAGATAGGCCTCGAACTGGTCGAACCCGGTCATTGAACTCAATGGGGGCTCGAATCCTTGTGAGGCGCCCTCGGGGGCCGGCCCACGAGTCGTGTCCGCTTCTGTTCTACAGGCCGTAAATGTACATGTTTTCGTAGATTCAACGATCGCCGCCTCGCTATCCGTTCGGAGCACCTGGAACTCCAGCTCCATGAGTTGCTCCCGGGTCCTTGCTCGGACCGCTTCGAAGTATCGACGATTAGCACGTCCTGGTTCGTATCTTTGAAACGCTGGAGGTCTTCGGAGTTCCGAACCGCCTCATCCCATGCTTCGCCCAATATCCAATCAGATGGGCCAAACGAACCCGTTCCTGGAGGATATGGTCTCGTTTGGGTTTGTTGGGGTTCGATGGCCCGAGGCGCATCGGTTATCGGCTCACCGAATGCGAGCCGATTTCCTGATCCTTCGGTATAGGATATCCTCTCGAACTTGTGGCCCTCGATACGCAATGTTGACAAGAGCCCGGTATCAAGATCCACGGACATCGTGGACGCTAGTTGACAGCTGGATGCGTCTTGGGGCGCCTCTTCGAGTTCGAGGATAAGCGAGTTCTCCTCTCGGTACACGTCATACGTCCATGAGGATCCCGAGATGGGGTCCTGTATCTCAATTGAGCCCTTGTCCCAGGCTGGGCCAATAGCCGCCGCAGGGAGTAAGGGAGAGGTCAGTGGGCAAACTTCCCAGGACACACGCGTCATATCGGACTCGCAGGGCTGAGTAACTGGGAGAATGCAAGGGTTGGAAACGAAGATTGTTGCCCCAGTATCGGCATCGAGCAGGTAGACTTCTTCGTGGGGAGAGTTCCCCGAGCTCCCCGCCTGGAGGATTACGGGCACCGCTTCCACGTTAGCCCCGGCCTGATCTGAAACCGTCAAGGGAGTCAGGATATTCAGAGTTAGCTCGAAGTTTTCCTCTTCGGAAAGAAAGACAAGCTCTCCCCCAACGTAGAGCCGGAAGGGCTCATGCTCCTCATCCTCTCCGATGCCCGCCCAAAGCCCGGCCAGGGTCACCCCTGACAGGGCTAGGAAGGCCCCTACAATGACAGCGCTTCTCCTTTTCACCATCGAAGTGCCGGCCCTCTATGCGTCCATCAACACTGTCGATCAAACGCCCCATCGGACTGACTCGCGCCGGCATTCAAAAGGGGCAGGGTGGGTGCAACAGGCGGGTTGATGTGTGCGCTAGCCGTTGCGCTCCCACTCACCCCATAGGATACGCATCGGAGCCATTTTGACTCTGTCGGATGGTCAAGGAATTCCTCGGATCCAGCTCCCCAACTGCCTAGGAAACCGGGCCATGTCACACTATCCGAAGCAAATTCGAAATCAAAGCAATCATGAGAGCACGACGAACCCCCGTTCCAGTTCACATGACCGGGCAGGCCGATTGGTGAATTCCCATGGCCGCCCACCGCCGTCCCTCCGGTACAGTGTCGGACCCCTGAGTTCACACCACAAAAAACATCGCTCGAAGCGATTGCTGTGGCGCAGACGGAAGGTGTGGAGAAGGCGCAGTTTGTCACTGAGGCCATGGGAATCTCAATAGTGTTCAACTCGATTGATTGCATCAGGCTGTGCGTATCGACGACCTCTTCGTCGGTCCATTCATTAGGGAGGTCGTCCTCGATTTTTTCGAAAGCTTCTGAAACAGTCATCCCTTCGACAACGTCTGGCATTACTTGGTCAAACGAGTTTGTTTTTAGCTCTATAGAACCATGAAAATCGTCACGGATTTCCTCGATCTCACTCTTGTCTACCTCCAAATCCTCGGCAAGGGCACCCCCGAGGCCGCAGCAATCAGTACAAAAGATAGTACTCCAAAAACTAACCCAATGTGCCTTCCAAACATACTCACACTTTCCCTGACGCCGAAACTTGATCTGGTCTAATAAATCATTCGCCGCTACAACTACTGCGCGCCCACCACGTCCATCTTCCGGTGAGACGCCACCCTAGAGGCACGCTGTTCCTCGCGAAGAGGCGTCGAGAGGTACCCTTCGCATAGTGGAACGCTTCTACGACTAGGTCTAAGGGGATTCGGACGCGTTTCAGGGGCACCCAGTCACCGGGGATGGATGCGGTGGCGCGCACCGTGCCTTCCAGTCACAGGGATTATAGCAAGGGTCCCTTGTGGTGAGCGTGATGGATTTCACGCTCACACCGGAACAAGAGCAGATCAAGAAATCAGCGCGCCAGTTCGCACAAGAGACGTTCCCCGAATACGCGCGCAAGATGGACGAGGAAGAGGCCTACCCTTACGAGCTCGTCCAACGCGCAGCGAAGCAAGGCTTCGTGGGCGCCACGCTCCCACCCGAGTACGGGGGTGCCGGCATCGATCTACTCACCAGCGTCCTCATCGCTGAAGAGTTCAACCGGGTCGACGCTGGTCTTGCCGGGGCCATCGGTTCCGTGGACTTCGGGACCGAAGCCATCCGTAACCTGGGCACCGACGATCAGAAGGAACGCTTCTTGCACGGTATCCCCGAGGCTGAAACGATCACCGGGGCTGCCATCAGCGAGCCCGAAGCTGGAAGCGACGTGGCGGG
>PWVY01000338.1 GCA_003561665.1 Thermoplasmata archaeon | reverse complement strand
ATGGTCCCGGTGTTGGTGGTTTTTTTCCCGTTGCCGGTGGTGTTGTTGTTGGTGGGGGTTGTGCATTGGTTCACGGATGTGTGGAAGATGGCGTTGTTCCGGGAGGGGTTGGAGTGGCGGCTTATCGTGTTGTTCGGGGCGCCGGGCGTGGTGGCAACGTTCGTGGCGGCGCGGTTGGTGTTCGATGTCCCGTTGGCGTTGTTGACGCGTGGGTTGGGGGTGTTCTTGATCGGGTACGTGGTGTTCTTGTTCGTGAAGGAGGAGGCAAGGCTCCCAAGGAGCGATTGGACGTCCTTGGCGGGGGGGTCGTTGTATGGGTTCTTCGCGGGGTTGTTCGGGATCGGGGGTGCGGTTCGTGGAGCGTTCTTGGCGGCGTTCGATCTTCCTAAATCGGTGTACATCGCGACGACGGGCGCGATCAGTTTGGCGGTGGATTCGATCCGGGTGGTGACGTACGTTCGGGAGGGAGCGGCGTTGTCGGGGGTTTTGTTGTGGGGGTTGGTGGTGTTCGTTCCGGCCTCGTTCGTGGGGTCGAAGGGGGCCAAGCGAATCGTGGAGAGGATCCCGCAGTCGTCGTTTAGGAAGGTCGTGGCGGTGTTCTTGTTCCTGGTGGGGGTGTTGCTCGTTGTGAGGCCCTGACGGTTCGGGGGGGTTAGAGCGTTTTGAGCATGTAGGGGCCTTCGCGTTCGTACCCGAGTTTGCGGTAGTATTCGCGTGTCCCGATGCCGCTTGTCACGAGGACACCGTTGAGGCCCTCCTCTTTGGCGGTGGTTTCGGATCGTTTCATCAGGCGTGTGCCGTGGCCTTTGTGTTGGAGCGCGTCGGGGCCTTGGGCTTGTTCTTCGATGGGAACTTCGGTGCCGACGACTTTGAGTTCGCGAACGATCGCGTTGTCGTGGGTTTCCTCGCGGTGGGCATCAGGGCTTGGGATGCGCAGGCGGCAGTAGCCGACGACGGCGTCTTGCTCGGTGTCTTCGAGGCTGAGGAAGATCTCTTCCCCGTTGGATGCCTCGTAGCGGCGGGTGACTTCGTCGAGGGTGAGGGGGTTGGTGGCGCGGCGTGGGGCTTCGCGGCAGCGTAGGCATCGGCAGGGGCGGTCCATGGTGTCCCAGGCGAGTTGGCGTAGGTTCGTTTTCTGTACGCCGTCTGCGATCTCGTGCGTGGGGATGTCCCGTTCGACGCGTTGGACCCTGACCCAGGGGGGGAGATCTTCGAGCATTTGGCTGACGAGGCGTTGGGCTTCTTCCTCGCGGAGAGGCTCGAACTCGCCGTTTTGCCATTGTTTGTAGAGGGCTGTGCCGGGGACGACGAGCGTGGGGTAGATCTTGAGCATGTCCGGTCGAAGCCGGGGGTCTTCGAAGGTTCGGCGGGCGGTTTCGAGGTCCATCTCGCGCGTGCTTTCGGGCATGCCGGGCATGAGGTGGTAGCAGATCTTGAGCCCGGCGTCGCGAGCGATTTGGGTGGCTTCGTACGTGTCTTGCATGGTGTGCCCGCGGTTGGTGGCTTCGAGCACTTCGTCGAAGACGGTTTGGACGCCGATCTCGATGCGCGTGGTGCCCATCTCGAGCATGCGGTCTACGTGGGGGATCTTGCACCAGTCGGGTTTGGTTTCGAGCGTGAGCCCGATGGCGCGGGCGTTTGCTGTCTCGTTTCGGTGTTTGGCTTCGTCGAGCGTGGCAGATCGTTGGGGGGGGCCGCCGTGGCTGTTGAGCGCGTCGTAGAGGTCTTTGAGGAAGGCGCGTTGGTCGTCGGGGTCGCGGGCGGGGAAGGTGCCGCCTTGCACGATGAGGTCGATCTTGTCGATGGGGTGCCCGTTGTGTTCGAGCGTTTCGAGGCGTTCGCGGGCTTGGTTGAAGGCGTCGAACCCGTGCCTGTTTGCGCGTCGGGCGGCGGGTTCTTTCCCGGTGTAGCTTTGCGCGGTCCCGTTTTGGGGGCCGCCGGGGCAGAAGGTGCATGTGCCATGCGGGCAGCGTTCGGGGGGGGCTTGCACGGTCACGATGGCGACGCCGCTTAGGGACCTGGTGGGTTTCTTGACGAGCAGGGGTTTCCATTCGTCTTGCTCGTCTTCGGGGAGCGCGTTGAGGATCGTAGCGCTTGGGGGGATCTCGCCTACGGGGTGCATGCGGGCGGCTTGGAGCTTGATCTTCTGGATCTCATCCCGCGTTGTGGGTTCTTGCTCTCGAAGGAGGCGGATGACGTCTTGCACGTAGGCGTCAAGCTCGGGCACGCTTGGCCCAGGGCTCGTCTTGGAAGAAGAACCTTTGCCCGCGTGGAGCCGGGTCTTGGTTCATCCTCAGGGTGGGAGCGAACGGCGCGTGTTGTCTTCGGAGAAGCCCTTTGAGTATGAGAAGAGGGTGCGGTTCGATGGGCCTGGAGCCGAGAACGATCGGATTAATTCTTCCAGCCTCACCCACAAACCTCTAATATTGTAACCATACGTGTATATACCATGGCTCGGTCGGTTTCCCTTAGCGATGTGGCCTTCCAGGCGCTTCGGTCCGAGAAGCGCGAGGGCGAGTCCGATAGCGACGTCGTGCTGCGGTTGTACCGCGAGGCCCGCAGGAAGCGCAAGGACCCCATGGCGTTCCTCGACCGCTCCTCGGAACGGGCTTGGAGCCATGAGGAGTACGAGGATTTCCAGGAACGGATGCGCCAAGCCGACCACGAGAAAGCCCGCCAGCTTGAACGGATGCGCCAAGGAGAGGAGGGCTAAACCGTGCCCGTGCTGGATTCGACCTTCCTCGTTGATTTAGACCGCGAGCCAGAGCGCCATCGCTCCTGGCTTGAGACACAAGTCGAAGAGCAAGAAGATCTGGTCGTCCCCGCCCAAGCGGCGATCGAGTTCGCCTCTGGCGAACACGATCCTGCCGCAGCCCTGCGGGACCTTCAGGCCAGCTTCTGGATCGTTCCCGTCGATGAAAGGATACAGCTCGAGGCTGCCCGACTCGCCCGCAAGGCCTTCGAAGACGGTATCTTCCCCGGCTGGGCGGACCTGCAAATCGCAGCCACCGCATCCTACCTCGGGATGTCGATCGCCACCCGCAACCGCAAGCACTTCGAGCCCCTTGGCCTCACGGTCAACCTCTACCGCTCGTAAAGGATCCCTTGCATCGCTCCTCCGCCTCGTCCCACGCATCAATCTGGGCTCGAACTCTGCGTTCACGCCTCGTCGTCCTCCCCGTGCACGATCTTGAAAAGCCGGTAGGCTTCCTCCATGCGCTTGAGGGCGTCATCGCCT
>PWVY01000066.1 GCA_003561665.1 Thermoplasmata archaeon | reverse complement strand
GATCTTCGGGGTCAGTTGGGGGCGTGGGGGGTGCCGGCGGGGGCGGATTGGGCGTTGTTTGCGTACATGATCGTGTTCAATAGTGTGGCGGAGGAGTTGTATTGGCGTGGGTTCGTGTTTGAGCGGTTGTCGGGGGTGGCTTCGCGGTGGGGGGCGATCGTGGTGGTGACGGTGTTTTTCACGAGTTTCCATGTGTACACGGTGTTCCGGTTGGTGGAGGAGGCGTGGGTGACGTTGTTGTTGACGGTGGGCGTGTTCGTGGGGGGGTTGGTGTGGGCGGTGCTTCGGGAGAGGTATGATTCGGTGGTGCCGGCGGTGTTGGCGCATGTGGGGGCGACCGCGGGTTACATGTGGGTGTATGTTTGGTGGACGTGAGGGAAGGGTGGGGGATTTTTTCTTGGGATGCGTTGGGGGGTTTGATGGTTGCGAGTGAGCGTGCGTTGTTGGATGATCGTGCGAGGGTGGCGATCGCGGATGTGCTTCGGGTTCAGGCGGGGCGTGTGCCGGGGTCGGTGGTGTTGGATGTTTCTTCGCGTGAGGGGTTTTTGGCGCGTCGGTTGGCGTTGAAGGCGGAGGATTGGGTGGTGTATTCGGGGCAGGCGGTGCGGGATGTGCCGGGGAACGTGGAGGAGGTTTCGTTGTCGTTGCCGGATCTTCCGTTCGAGGATGCGTTGTTGGGGGGCGTGTTCGGGGCGCCGATCGAGTCGTCGTTGGATGTTTCTGAGGCGTTGGCGGGGGAGTTTTTCCGGGTGTTGGTTCCGAATGGGCGCGTGGTGTTGGCGTTCCGGTCGCCCAGTCACAGGGCGCCGGGGGTCTCGCGGTCGGTGCCCTTGGGCGCGGTGGGGGCGTTGGAGAAGGCGGGTTTTGTTTCGGTGATGGAGATCAAGGAGCGTCCTTTGCGGGATGGGAGCGAGGTTCGGGTGTTGCGGGCGGTGAAGCCGGCGGAGGCTTAGTCGGTTCGCGTGACGTCGATGGGGTCCATCTCGCCGCGGTGGATCTTGGCGCCGTCTTGCACGGTGATGAGGGGGAGGATGGCGCATTTGATGCGAAGGTTGGGTACGTCGACGCCGAGCTCGTTGAGGAGGTCGTTTTGCGTCATGGAGAGCACGGTCTCGATGGGTTGGCCTTGGATGTGGGTGAGGAAGATGTCGGTGCTGGCTTGGGAGATGGCGCATCCTTGCCCTTCGAAGCGTGCCTTGTGGACGTGATCGTCGTCGTCGAGGTGGACGTGGATCTCGAGCATGTCCCCGCAGAGGGGGTTCTCGCCGTCGTGTGAGAACGTGCAGGGGTCCAGGGGCCCGAAGTTTCGAGGGTTCTTGTAGTGGTCGAGGATGGCTTCTTGGTACAGCTCGTTGCCGGTTCCTGGCTTCGTCATTCGTGAACCCTCCAAGGGCCTGGGGGTATACGGGCGTCCCCTTTCTTATAGGTGAAGCGCGAAGGACGCCCCCTTCTTAAGGGATGGGGGGGGGCGTGAGGTTCAAATGGGACGACGGCGTAAGTGGGAGGTGTGCAGCCTCGCTTGAACGCTCGGCAACGCACGCACTTGAACGGCGTCCTGGCGGGTAGTTTGCTCGTTGTGGCGCTGTACTTGGCCGTGGCCGTGCCTTCCCAGGTGGCCAAGGCCGTGGCGTCCCCGAGTTGGGCTAGCGTCCTTTTCCTGCTCGTCGTGGCCGTTCTCGTGCTTGGCGGCATGCGCGCGGCGTTGAACTGGCACGAAGGGGACAAGGCCCCAGGGTGAGGCTTCACGGTGGCGTTTGGCCAAGGAGAGGTGGAACCCATGAACGTCTCGCTGACAAGCTCGGACGCGTTGATCGTGGTCGATGTCCAGAACGATTTCTGCCCGGGTGGAGCGCTTCCCGCCCCGGAAGGGGACAAGGTCGTGCCTTCGATGAACGCGTACATCCAGCGCTTCCACGAGGAAGGGTTACCCATCGCGGCTTCGCGCGATTGGCACCCTGAGGATCACATGTCGTTCCGCAAAGAGGGAGGCCCTTGGCCTCCGCACTGCATCCAGGGAAGCCAAGGCGCGGAGTACCATCCGGATCTATCCCTCCCCGAAGAGACCCATCATGTCAAGAAGGGCACCAGAGCCGACGAGGAGGATTACAGCGCGTTCCTTGGCCACCCCTCCCTTACCGCGTTCTTGCACGAGAACGACGTGGATCGCATCTTCGTGGGAGGGTTGACGACGGAGTACTGCGTCAAAGAAACCGTCCTGGACGCGCTGGAAGAAGGCTTCGACGTGCTCGTGCTCGATGATGCCACCCAGGGGGTCAACGTGGAGCATGGGGATGCCAACAAGGCGCTTGAGGAGATGCGAAGCCAAGGCGCCAGGGTCATCACGAGCACCGACATCGAACCCTGAACCGGTCCCGTCCACTCCCCGTCGTAGTAGGCAAGACGGTGAGGCTAAAAAGGAAGGCCACGTACGGTGTGCTCGATGGACGAGTTCGACGCCATCGTCGTCGGCGCTGGCATGGGCGGGAACGCGGCAGCGTACCGCCTAGCCGAGAAAGGGGCAAGCGTGCTCCTCGTGGACCGCGGGAAACCCATCGGTTCCAAGAACCTCAGCGGAGGCGTGATCTGGGGGCACGAGTTGGACAAACTCCTCGGTAGCGACTGGTACAAGGAAGCGCCCGTGGAGCGCCCGGTCACGCGCAAAGGCGTGAACATGCTCACCGAGGACAGCGAGTTCTCGATCGGGTTCGAGCGCGAAAGCTGGCGCTCACCCCCCTACAAGGGCTGGATCGTGCTCCGCGCCAAAACGGACCCCTGGTTCGCCAGCAAGGTCGAGGAAGCAGGAGGCATGGTCGTCGAAGGCGTGAACGTGGAATCGTTGGCCTGGGAAGATGGGCAGGTCGTCGGCGTAGAGCAAGCCGGGGAAACCATCCGCTCTAACGCCGTCATCATCGCGGATGGCGCCAACAGTCGCCTGAGCATCGACATGGGCCTTCGCGAGGACACCGGGGACCAGATCCCTCCCCACGCGGGCGCTCTTGGCATCAAGCAAATCATCGACCTGGGCGAGGACCGCATCAACGAGCGCTTCAACATCGACAACGGCGCCGGCGTTGCCCACGAGTACGTGTGCGGATGGACCGAAGGCGAGGTCATGGCCGGCGGGTTCCTTTACACGAACAAGGACACGATCAGCCTGGGCATCGTCATCAAGATCGACTCCCTGTGGAACCAGGAGAAGGTCAGCCACCGCATCATGGAAGAGTTCCGAACGCATCCCAGCATCGCCAAGTACATCGAAGGCGGCAAGCTCGCCGAGTACGGCGCGCACCTGATCCCCGAAGGCGGGCTTGACTACGTGCCTCGGCGCTATGGGCCCGGATGGTGCATGGTCGGTGACGCGGCGGGCTTTTGCTTCTCCAACGGCATGGTCATCCAAGGCATGAACTACGCCGTGGGCAGCGGCGTGCGCGCCGCTGAAACCGTTCTCGAAGCCAAACAAGCCGGCGACTTCAGCGCCAAAAAGATGAGCAGCTACAAGCGCGCCTTGCAGAACTCGTACATCTGGAAAGACTTCGAACGCTTCAGCGACATGGAGGAAGTCGTCTGGAACCCCCGCTTCCACAAAACCTACCCCCAGCTTGTCGAAGGCATCTTCACCGAGATGTTCACGCAAGACGAGACCCCCAAAGAGAAAACACGCGACGTCGTGAAAGAACAGATGAAACGGTTAGGCATCAGCCCCTTCACCATCGGGAAAGACGCCTTCACCGCCGGCAAGAACCTGTGATACCATGAGCCTGAACCTGACACCCGACGAGAAAGTCGACATCAAAGCGCTGTTGGGCGCCACGAGCTACAACTTCGACGACGAGGAACACGCCCACATCACGATCACCCCCGAGATCTGCGAAACATGTCCGCATCACATGTGCATGTACGCATGCCCCGTGAACTGCTTCACCCTCGTGGACGGGGTCATGACGTTCCAATACGAGGACTGCGTTGAATGCGGCACGTGCGACATCGTGTGCACCCCCGGCAGCGTCGAATGGACCCACCCCCGCGGCGGGTTCGGCGTCAAATACAAAGAAGGGTAACCCCCGTCCCTCCCCCAAGAACGAAGGGAGGGCCACTGGCCTGCTCGTCTCGGTTCATCCGCCAGCAAGGGCCAGGGCGCTCTCAGGAACCGATTCTTAGCCTCGTGACAGGTCAACCGGGGATGCCGGCACCGGTCTCCTCATCGATCTCGAAGTACTCTTGATCGCTTGCATCCCCCAATTGCGGGTCGAGGAACTTTCGTACATGGTCAAGCGAATCCCCCTCCCATACGCACGTCGCCACCTCGCCATCCGTCGAGGGGCAAAACTGGTGCGTCTCCATCCCCGCGGGGATCTCTCCCATCATCTCTTGACTGCGTTCCTGGAACGCCTCAACGTCGTGGATCTCATGGATGATGCCGATTTTCTTCATCGTAACAACCCACCCGGAACACCTGGATCCACCGGCTTAAGCCTCTCCTGAGCGCGGGCTTGTCAACGAAGGAAACCGTTTGCTCGCCGCGTCCCCGAGAGTTCAACAAACCCCCCATATCCTTTATAAGGCCAGAATCGGACTGAACTCCACGATGGCAAAAAAGCGGGAGACACGCACCTGGAGCATCCTCGCCCTCGTCCTCCTCGCCGCAGCCCTCACCGGATGCATCGGGGACGATGACGTGCAAACCCACCAAGCCTCCCCGGACGATCCCGAAGCCACGCAAGCCGCCACAACGCCCCAAAAAGCGACCTCAAACCAAACACACCTCCTCTCCTACGATCCCGACGAGACCCCCACCACGTGGACCAACGACAGCTTCTCCCACCACGACGCATGCCTCCCCGCCGGGTGCGCCACCGGGAACGCCGCCCACACCACCGACATCACGCCCACGGTCTCCTCCAAGGCGCCCACGAACGTGACCGTCTCCATCGACTACAACACGGCCCCCGGCTGGTCCGTCATGGGGGCCTGGTTCGAAACCGAAGACGCCCAGATCCACTCCTCCCAACTCAACGCGGAACCCGGCCACGTCACCCTCGAAGGCCTCATCACGCGCGCCTCCCAAGGCACCGTTCAAGTCACCATCCACTACAGCCTCCCACCCCAACCCACCGAAGACACCCAAACCGAGTACACCATGAAAGCGCAAGGAGAACCCAACCCCCACCTCCTCCCCTGGGGCCATCCCGTCGAGCTCGACCTCGAACCAGGGCAGAACCTCACCGCCAACGCAATCGACGGCGACGAGATCACCCTCCGCGTCTTCAACCCCGACGACGAAGCCATCCACACCATCACTACCGACGAAGCCAACACCCGCTGGCAGATCCCCCACGACCAAGACCCCGGAGCGTACGTCATCACCAACATCGGCGACTCCTCTATCACCCTCGAAAGCCCCACCGAGACCACCCTCCGCGGGCTCCTCCTCGACGTGGAAGCCTCCGATCCCGAAACCTACGACGCAACCGATGACGAGGTCGAATGGTCCTTCGACGCGCCCCAAGACCCCCTCTGGGTCGCCGTGTACATCCAAACCGAGAACGACCCCGATGACCCCTTCTTCGGAGGGGACCCCGGCGTCACAGCCGGCGGGTTCGACGCCCAAGTGACCATCCCCAACGAGGACACGCGGGAAGCCTCCTGGCAATGCGGGATCTGCATATCCGGGGGCTTCCAAACCGCGCTTGGCCCCACCTTCGGGGACAGCGACCTCACGCAGGGAACATACCACGCCCACCTCTCGACAGAAGCCAGCATCGGGTACCAATACGGGCACCTGATCCTCACCTACAACCGCTAACCGAAGCTCACACCGCATCGAACCGTTGCCACGGTTCCATCAAAACCGTTAAGACCCAACAAGCACCCCCGACGCTTGAGGCGAGTATCCGTGCCGGTGCACCGATCCACCCTGATCAGTCAAAGCGAACTCGAAGAAGCCGGATCCCTCCTGACCAGCACCATCGAAGAGCTCCGAGCAGAGATCCTCGAACAAGACCTCGAAGACGCTCTCTCCCGCATCGAGGAGGTTCGCGAACGCGCCGCTGACCTCGAAGAAACCCTGCTTGGCGTACGGGCCTAAACTCACTTCACGGGAACTTCGGTCCCCTCATCCTCTTCCTCTTCGCTCTTGTCAACCACGACGTCCAGCACACCGTTCTTGTACGTCGCGTTCGTCGTCTCCGGCCGCACACGGGCGGGCAACTCCACGCGCTTGAAGAACTGACGATCGTTGCTCTCCACCCGAACGATCAACTGATCCTCCTTGGCACGAAGCTGGATATCGCCCTTCTCCACGCCCGGCAACTCAGCCGTCACCGCGACCTTCTCCCCGCTCTCCTGAACATCCACAAGCGGTTCGCGCGCCTCATCAAGCCCCACCTCGGCGCCCGGCCGGTTCGTGGCGCCCACATTCCCGAACTCCTCGAACGAGGGCCGACCGTCCTCACCCATCCGAACGCTGAAACCATAAACGAACGGATCCTCTGGATCCAAGGAACCATCCTGCATGTTCCGAAGCATGCGGGATAAGGACTCACGCATCTGCTCGAACTCACGGTCGATATCCTCGAAGAAGGGGCCCAAGAACGGGTCATCCTGGATACGTTTGCGCCATTCCTCGAACGGGTCGTTCCGATCATCCGTAGGCAAGCCGCGTCACCAACCTACGTTTACCCGTCCTTTCTTTTATGCGTTCTGGCTAGGTGCCACTTCCAAGCATCCCAAGGGAGCAAGCGCCGGTCTACCCGATGTACTGAAGCTCGTCCTCTGTGGGACCTTCCGCATGCTGTTCAAGATCGCGCAGTTGCTGCGTGAGCTTATCCATCTGCTCAGCCCGCGTCTCCAAATCGGAGAAGTCCAGATCAAGCGTGAACAACGCGTCGAGGATTTCAAGCAAAGCTCGTGCACTCCGCGGGTCCACAAGGTACCCACTCGTCTCCCCCATCAAGCAGATGCCCTGCAAGCCGCGAGCCTTCCCTAACCCTAGCAACAGACCGCTTGCACCCACGATGCCGCCTCCAGGCTCGTCCTGGCTGAACTCAACGCCGTGTTTCTCCATCTTCTCGACCAACGCCGTCTCGGTCGCTGCACCCAGAACGCGCACATCTTCGAGGATCTGCCCTGTCCCGTACCCACCAAGCGTGTAGAACTGTGAGATATCCAATTCGTCCATGATATCCAGCAAGCCGTGCGCAAGCTCGTATTGACCCTGCGCCGTCAAGCCCTGGTAATCACCGATGAGGATAACCAGATCAGAGCCTCCATCCGGGTTGCGCCAGACGTACACCTCATTGTTCACCAACCGGACGGTGCCATCCTCGTGCATCAGAACCTGCGGAGGGAAATGCTTGGAGTGGATCACGGCGACCTTCTCCGCGTCCAGCTCACTGATGAGATGATCCGCAGCGAGTTTCCCCACGTTGCCCACGCCGGGCAATCCTTCGATGAGCACGGGGTCGTTCAACGCGTCGGGACGCTCTAGCCACGTCGTTTCGATATCGTTCATGATCCGGTCCTCGCTCCCTCAGCTTCGTCCAGGCGCTTCAAGCGCCGTCGGTACTTTCCGTGCCTGTTCTCAGGGGAGAATTTGGCCGGTGCCGGATCCCGCGTTGTGGAACCGCATCCCGGGCAGGCTTCCCTGAGCGTGTACCGTTCACAAGCAGTGCAGGTTCGAAGCATCGTCCCTGGCTATTCCTCCTCCAACTCACGGAGGAAGGAACCCGTACCCTCGGAGGCTTCGATCGTCGCGATGGCACGGTCCGCAGCTTTCTCCAACTCATCCTCAGCGATCTTGTAATCCGGAGCCGTCACCCGGACGCGGTACCGAGGCGCGCCAACATACTGTACCTCCACATCCACATCCGTGTACTCGGTCTCGCCTGCGGCTTCCAAGGCTTCCTGGACTTTCTTCACACCGTCACTTGCTGGGTTCTCCACTTCCAGGTACCCGGTGATGGTGACGAACGGGATGGAGATGTTCTCCTCCGCAAGATCCGCGAAGGTTTCGAACCATTCCCCACCGAACCCGTCTTCTTTGACGACCTCCGGGTCGATGGCGGCCGCTTCGAAGGCAGCGTAAAGGGACCCGTAGGTTTCTTCCAAATCGAACCCGAAATCTTCGTACAGCGCTTCGAGATCCTGGTCGAGTTCTTCGGCCAGGATCTCCATGAGTTTCTCGGCCTTTTGATCGTTCTTCCAGTCCGCGATCTTCTCGCGTTTCTGGTGCTCGTTGACTCGCTTGAAGGATAAATCGACGTGACCACGATCCTCATCGACCTTGAGGACCTTGCAAACCGTTTTCTGGCCCTCGCTGACATGGTCGCGGATGTGTTTGACCCAACCACTGGCCACCTCGCTGACGTGTATGAAGCCTTCCTTGTCGGGGTATTCGTCCAGCACGCCGAACGCGCCGAAGTCCTTGCACTCGTTGATGGTGCAGACGACGAGGCTACCAGGTTCTGGGTATTCTTCTCGTTTCATGTTGGGGGTCAGTCCACGTATTCGACGAAAGTGCCGGTGAGTTTTGCAACGCCGCCGGTTGGTTCAGCGAGGCCGGAGCCACACACTTCGCATGTGATGGGGGTAGCAGAGCGGACGAAGAGGACCTGTTGGTGTCCACAATCGTCGCAGTCGACACGTGCGAAGGTCCCTCGACGAAACTCTTCGATGGGTTCCTGTTTCTCAACCATCGGATCAACCTGTAAGTTCGAACTTGCCCGCCCGGATGTTCCCGGAGGGCTGGTGGGCTTTCTTGCATTCGCGGCAGCGGAAGCGGAGTTTGAGGCGTCGCGTGGGTTTGCGCCCCTCGGGTTTGGGACGGGGGAACCCTCGATATCCTCGCATGACACGGCGGAAGCGGCGTTGCCCTTGCTTCATCTCGGACGCAGGGCGCGTCCGGACGCGTTCCACATCGTGCTCGTGGTGCGCGTTGCAGTGGGGGCAGTGCCGTTTTACGACCCTTGGCATCTTCATGAGTAGGCACCTTGGAAGGCTACGTGAACGGAAGTTAAGGACATGCTTCATTTAAGCGTTACGTGGGCGGTCTTCTCGGGAGTGATCGGCCAGGAGCCTAGCTTGTCACGGCGAGAGGTTTCCGAAGCTTCTTGATGTGGAAGGCCCCAACGAGGTCTGATGGCGGACCGGCACCCTCCCGAGGCGAACCCACAGGCGAATGCTCCCCAGGCCACGAAGAGCTTTCAGACCTTCGAGCCCTCACCGGAGCCCTCGACGACGGAGGACTCGAAGGACCGTCCCAAGGGGATGCTCTCCCTGTTAGCGTTGCTTGGAGCAGCCCTGATCGCGGGGTTGCTGATGTTCTTTGCCAGCCGTTTAGCGGGCGTCCCAGGCACATCCGAGGTTTTGTTGGTCTCGTTGATCGCGTTCGTGGTCGCGCTTGTAGGCATGATCCCGATGCGATGGGGGCTTTTCGTGGTGCCTGGCGTGACGATCGCCGGGTTCGGGTACATCACGTTCAGCATGTTCTTCGCAGAGAACTCAATCTTCCAACGCCTCCCCGCGGATTCGTTCGGGTATGCCCTGTTCTTGTTTGGGGGCGCCGTCGTGCTTGGTTTCGTCGCCCAGGGCGTCTATAGCGCCATCATGCGGCTCTAGCCGCTGCGTGAACCTGGCCTCGGTGGTTTCGATGGCCCGGCCGCAAGGTTAAAACGATGCGGGAGACCATCAGGGGTAAGGTCATGGAGTCATCCCCGTGGGCGGTTGACTGGAATCCGAGGTTCGAGGACGACCGACGGGTCAAGCATGCGGTTCTGGAATCCTTGAGCGAGGAGAACGTGATGACGACGGTGTACCGGTTGGCCAAGCAATCCATCAAGGAAGTGGAGGAGGCCACGGTCGAGACGGAGCACCTTGTCTGGCTGGATGCGGGATCCTCGTTCGCTTTCTTTGTTCGCATCTGGTTCGAGCCCAGCGAAGAAACGTTGTTCGTCATCGTCGAGGAGAACGATCTCGGTGACGTGGCGTTCCTTCACTTGGAGGATCATGAGTGCGCCTCGTACGAGGGCAAGAAAGTGCTTGAGGTGCGCTTCGAAGAGCCCGAGACCTTGGGCGTCGAACCGTAGCCTGGTCGTTGGTTGGGTCGTTCCCTCTCCCTGGCGGTAGCGGGACGGCTGGCCATCGACCCAACCCTTTTACGGGGGGTGTTTGAATCCGAGGGCGTGACCGTTCGCGACGTCGTTATCATCGGTTCAGGCCCCGCCGGTCTCACGGCGGCTTTGTACAACGCGAGAGCTGACTTGGATGTTCTTTGCGTGGCAGGGTACGAAGCGGGAGGCCAGTTGATGCTCACCACGGATGTAGAGAACTACCCTGGCTTCCCGAAGGGCATCCAAGGGCCAGAGTTGATGCAGAAGTTCCGCGATCAAGCCAAACGGTTCGGGACGGAGTTCATCGACCGCGACTGCACGGGTGTGGACTTCTCGAAACGGCCGTTCACGATACAGGTCGAGGACGAAGAGATCCTTACCCGGAGCGTCATCATCGCGAGCGGTGCCAGCGCTCGATGGCTCGAGCTGGATGAAGAAGAGGATTATCGCGGGCACGGTATCTCGACGTGCGCGACCTGCGATGGCGCGTTCTTCCGAGACGCGGAGGTCCTCGTCGTCGGGGGCGGGGACAGCGCCATGGAGGAAGCGTTGTTCTTGACGAAGTTCGCGGACAAGGTCACGATCGTTCACCGCCGCGATGAGTTCCGCGCTTCGCAGATCATGCAGGATCGAGCCTTGGAACATCCTAAGATCGACGTGTTGTGGAACACGGAGGTCATCGAGTACCTCGGGGGGCCTCCCTTGGAGGGTGCCCGGATGATCGAGCACCCCGACGGGAAGCCTAAGCAAACGATCCCGAGGAAGCATTGGGGCAAGGCGGATGAGCACGGGGGCCGCGTGTTCGATGTGGAGACGGATGGCGTGTTCATCGCCATCGGTCACGACCCGAACACGGCGTACCTTAGCGGCGAACTCGAGCTGGACGGGAAGGGGTACTTGAAGGTGAACAATCGGACGCGGACGAGCGTGGAGGGCGTGTTCGCTGCGGGGGACGTGCACGACAAGCATTACAGGCAAGCCGTCACGGCGGCCGGGCTTGGCTGCATGGCCGCGATGGACGCTGAACATTGGCTCTCCCACCAAGAAGGATGATTCATCACTCTCCCTCGTTGCTCAGGCGCGTTTCCCTTCGTCGAGCCTTGCTTCCCGCTTGCATCCTCGTCACGTTCGTGTTCATCGCGGGGACTGTTCTCGCTCATAATCCGGCGATGACGACGCATGAACCTGTCGCGTTCGAGGATGGTCTCTTGGTTGCTGGGGAGGCGGGAACGGTCGCGTTCTTGGATATGGAGGGTCAAGCGGTGTGGGAGCACAACGTGACGTGGCTTTTCCCGCAGGCGCCGGTGGTGGCTGAGGATGTTGCAGCGTTGCCGGCTCGCAGCCCGGACGGGGGCGAGCTAGCGTTGTTCGGTTTTGACCAGGAGGGGTTTGCGTGGGAGGTGCCCGTTGAGGGGGAGGGGTTGGCGTGGGCTGGAGCGTCGGATGAGGTGTTCATGGTGGTGACGACGCAGGGGAACGTGACCGTCGTGGATGAGGACGGGGAGGCGGTGGTGGAGGATGTGTTGCCGTTCGGGTCGAGGGTGGCGCCTGCGTTCGTGCCGGGCAGCGGGTTCGTCGTGGCGTCTTCGGGGAGTGTCGCCTTCGTGAGCGAGGAGGGGAACGTGGTGGGTGAAGCGAGCGTGGAGGGGAGGCCTACGAGCGTGGTGGCGGTTGAGGATCGGGTGGTCGTTTCAACGTTCGTGCCGGGGGAGAACGCCCGGGTGTTCGTGTTCGGTTCCGGTTTGGAGGAGGCGTGGTCGGTTGAGATCGAGGCGTTGCGTGTGGGGGGGAGCGTGGCGGTTACGAGCGAGGGGGGGTTGGTGTTGGGTACG
The DNA here is from genome assembly GCA_003561665.1 of Thermoplasmata archaeon. Lineage (GTDB taxonomy): Archaea > Thermoplasmatota > SW-10-69-26 > SW-10-69-26 > SW-10-69-26 > PWVY01. Next base: position 367 of record PWVY01000066.1, on the reverse strand, counting down.
TTCGATCCGGACGGGGCGAAGGTTGTCGCGTTCTCGGCGGAGGGGGAGGAGGATTGGTCGGTGGTGTTGGAGGGGCAAACGGCGGCAGCGGCTGCTGTGAGTTTGGGGGTTGTGTTCGTGAGCGTGAACGATGGTGTCGTCGCGTTGGATGCATCGTCGGGGGATCGGTTGTGGTGGGAGGAGGCGTTGCCTCGTTTGGTTTCGCCGAGCGTGGTGGAGGGCGTGGTGCTTCCTTCGGGGGCGGCGAACGAGGCGATCGCGTTGGATGCGGATTCAGGGGAGCTGTTGTGGTCGTGGAGCGATGGCGTGGAGATGGTGGATTGGTACGGACATGGGCTGCCTTCGGGGTCGATGGAGGAGGGTGAGG
>PWVY01000305.1 GCA_003561665.1 Thermoplasmata archaeon | reverse complement strand
TTATTCGGGGATCAAAGCGGTTGCGAGTCGGTGGGTTCAGGAGGGGTTCAGCATCGAGGGGGGGGGGTTGGAGCATGTGCCATTGGAGGGGGGCGCGGTGGTGGCGGCGAACCATGCGTCGTATTTCGATCCGGTGTTCATCGGGAGCGTGTTGGAGCGGCCGGTGCGTTGGATGGCGAAGGCGACGCTGTTTCGGCATCCGGTGACGTCGTTCTTCTTCGAGAAGGCGGGGCAGGTGAAGGTGGATCGGGTGAGCGGGGGGAACCAGGAGGCGGTGAATCGGTGCGTGGGGTTGGTGGAGGAGGATCGGTTGGTGGGCATCTTCCCGGAGGGGGGGCGTTCGTTGGATGGGGGGCTCCGTCGAGGGCGAACGGGCGTGGCGCGCGTGGCGATGCGGACGGGGTGCCCGGTGGTGCCGGTGGCGTTGAACAGTTACGATGTGTTGCCGAAGCATTCGCGTATGCCACGGTTGGAGGCTCCGTTGGTGGTGATGGTGGGGGAGCCGTTGGTGTTCGAGGGGATGGAGGGGAAGGTGGAGGATCGGGGGGCGTGTCGGAAGGTGACGGATGAGGTGATGGGGGAGATCGCGCGGTTGTTGGAGATGGCGCGTGTTCGGCGGGAGGCGTTGGCATTGGATGAGGGCGAGGCGTGATGGGGCGTTTGAGGCGTTGGTTGCGTGTGGGGTGGGGGGTGGCGGCGTTGTTGGTGGTGGAGAGTTTGGTGTTCGGGGTCAGCGCGTTACCGGCGATCGGGTTCTGGTCGTGGGTTGCGCGTCAGCCGGTGTTGGGGCCGGAGATCGTTCGCACGTTGGTGTTGGCGGTGAGCGTGGCGCCGGCGTATTTGATCTTCAGTTGCGCGTTGATGTTCTCGACGGCGTTGGCGTGCCGCGTGTTGGGGTGGCAGGCGTCGGAGGGGTCGTTCGTGGTGCGGGAGGTGGGGGCAGAGGTGGTGGCGTGGGGGAAGCATAACGCGGCTGCGCACGTGGTGCGCGTGATCTGTGGGGAGCTTTTCCGGGCAACGCCTGTTTGGCGGTGGTATTTGCGGGGGATGGGGGCGAGCATCGGGCGGGGGGTGCATGTGAACACGGCCGCGGTGTACGATATCAACTTGTTCCGGATGGGAGATCACGTGGTGGTGGGGGGGCGGGCGCAGTTGAGCGCTCACCTTGTGGAGGCGGGCGTGTTGAAGGTGGAGGGGTCCGTGTTCGAGCGGGGGGCGACGATCGGGACGGGGAGCATCATCAGCCCGGGGGTTCGTGTGGGGGAGAACGGGCAGGTGGGGGCGTTGTCGTTCGTGACGAAGGGGACGCGGGTTCCTTCGAACACGGCGTACGGGGGCGTGCCGGCTCGGTTGATCAAGCGGTTTGACCCGGTGGAGGTTCCGGGGGAGGAGGTGTTGTATCGGGGCCCTGGGGAGAGCGTGGAGGGGCGTGGCCCGGGGGAGGGTTAGGGTTCGTTGCGGGTTTTGTTGCCCCAGCCTTTGGGGTAGGTGCCGGGCGTCATCAATCGCCGGTTGGGCGTGGCCGCGATGCCGTCGTCGTCGAGGAGGGTTTCGAGGTCGCTTTTGGTGGCGGTTGCAAGCGCGACGGCTTCGCCTTTGAGGGTTTCGAGCACGACGCGGTCGCCGGGTTGAACGCCGCGCGTGATGTCCAAAACGCCAGGGAGGGCGAGGGGGGCGCCGTGGCAGAGGGCGTCCACGGCCGTGTCCCGGATCGTGATCTTGGGGAGGTGTTCCAGGAAGCGTTCTTGGGGGAGGATGGTTTCGCGTAGCCAGTCCTCGCGACCGTGCTCGTCGTACTCGTCGATGGCATCCTGGACATCGTGCAGCGTCACCGCGTCGTCCTCGTGAAGGTGCGCAACGCGGGTACGGCGTAGCTCTTGAAGGTGCGCGCCTGTTCCCAGGTGGTTGCCCACGTCGTGTACGAGGGTGCGCACGTACGTGCCGCTTTCGCACGCAACGCGGACCAACACGGTACGGTCGTGAACCTCGAGCGCGTCGAAACTGTACACGGTGCGCGTGCGCTCTTCGCGCTTGACCGCGCTCCGCTTGGGGGGGGTTTGCCGGATCGTGCCCGTGAACCGGTCAAGCGCCTCACGTACGCGCTTTTCGTCCACGTCATCGTGAAGCGTCATCACGCCCACGTACACCTTGTCCTCTTCCTTCAACGCGGCAAGCACGCGCGTGGCTTGGTTGATGCCCACGGGTAACACGCCCGTCACGTTCGGATCCAACGTTCCCGCATGCCCGGTTTGGTCCACGCCTAGGACGTCACGAACCCACGCAACGGCCTGGTGGCTCGTGGGCCCCTGGGGCTTATCCAGCACCAAGCACCCGCGCTGTACCAAATCATCGATCGGGCGCTTTCGAGGCTCATGCCCGTGCTCTGGATCAGTGCTAGCGCGGGCGCGGACCAGTTGCTCGCTCACAAGCCAAGGGAGACCGAAGGGTGTGAAAAACTTGTGGGCCCACCCCTCCCCAGGATGCAACCCCTCGATTTCCTCTAATGCACAAGGACGGGGCCAAGACCCTAGGCCTTACTAAGGAGAACGGTTGCTCCCCGGTAGCGCTTAACCAAGCGTGCGTGGTGCGCCGCATGCAGGTTCCAGAAATCACCGTCAAACTCCAGCGTCTAGGCTTCGACCCCGAAGAAGCAACCCTGTACGTCCGCTTGCTCCAGAACGGACCCTCCCGAGCAAGCACCCTCTCAAGCCTGTGCGAGATGAACCGCACCAAGGTCTACCGCGTCCTCGACAACCTCACCGACAAACAATACGTCACCGCCAGCGTCGGACGCCCCACCATCTTCCAAGCCCAAGACCCCGACACCGTCTTCGAACGCCTCCACCAAGACCTCGAAGCACGCGAACAAGCCCTCAAGAACGTTCAAAACGACATCTTCGAACCCCTCAAACGCCTCGCAAGCGAGCACCATGAGATCATCAAACCCGAATGGAAACTCATCGAAGGCAGCCCCCGCATCTACAACACCCTCCACCGCTGCCTCCGCGAAGCCCAAGACGAGATCGTGCTCATCAGCAACGACCCCATGACGACCACGCTCGTCCCCTTCGTCGAAGAAGCCTGGGAAACCGCCACCGAGAAAGCCAACAACGGCGTCAACGTTCGCGTCATCCTCGACCCCACCGCCTGCCAAGGCTCCCGCGTCGAACGCTGGCTCAACGAACCCCACATCCACGTACGCAACGTCCCCCTCGACGGCACCCTCCACCTCGTCCTCCTCGACAACGAACGCGTCCTCCAATGGCTCGTCA
>PWVY01000278.1 GCA_003561665.1 Thermoplasmata archaeon | reverse complement strand
TCGCGTCCTGGATGGCTGCTTCGAGGGCCTCTTCGGGGATCGCGGTCGCCTCTGCGTGTTCTTGCGCGAAGCGGGCCGCGTTGTCTCCAGCTCGCTTCCCGAACACGACTAGATCGCTAAGCGAGTTGCCTCCAAGCCTGTTGGCTCCATGGAGCCCGGCCGCGTTCTCTCCACAACAGAACAAACCACGCACGCGTGTTTCCTGCGTTTCGGGGTCCACGCGCACGCCGCCCATGATGTAGTGCATGGTGGGTGCAACCTCCATGGGTTCCTTGCGGATGTCCAACCCGGCGAGCTCTTCGAACTGGTGAATCATGCTGGGGAGCTTGCGTTCGATGTACGCGTCCTCTCGCCAGCTGATGTCGAGGAACGCGCCGCCATGGGGGCTTCCGCGGCCGGCGTTCACCTCGTCGCGGATGGCTTTCGCGACCACGTCCCGGGTGAGAAGCTCGGGGGGTCGACGGGCGTCCTCATCGCCTTCCAGCCACCGCATCGCTTCGTCCTCATCCTCGGCGAACTCACCTTCGTAAATGGGCGGAACGTAATCGAACATGAACCGCTCCCCCTCGCTGTTACGCAGGATCCCGCCTTCGCCACGAACGCCCTCCGTGACGAGCAGGCCTCGAGCGCTGGGGGGCCAAATCATGCCCGTGGGGTGGAATTGTACGAACTCCATATCCATCAGCTCAGCGCCCGCTTCGTACGCCATCGCCATGCCATCCCCGGTGTACTCCCAACTGTTCGAAGAGACGCGGTAGGATTGACCCACGCCTCCGCACGCAAGAATCACGCTTTTCGCGTTGAAGGCGACGAAATCGCCGCTTTCTCGATCGTGCCCGAACGCGCCCACGACCCGGTCGCCTTGTTTGAAAAGGCGCGTAATCGTGGTCTCTTGGAAGACGTGAAGCCCGTTCGTGGCCACGGTCTTGTCCTGTAAGGTGCGGATCATCTCCAGGCCCGTGCGGTCCCCCACGTGTGCAAGGCGAGGGTACTCGTGCCCCCCGAAGGGGCGCTGGTGGATCCATCCGTCGTCGGTGCGGTCCCAAAGCGCGCCCCACTTCTCAAGCTCACGAACCCGATCGGGGGCTTCTTTGGCGTGGATCTTCGCCATGCGCCAATCGTTCAACAGTTTGCTCCCTCGAACCGTGTCGCGGAAGTGCACCTTCCAGTTGTCCCGTTCGTCCGAGTTCGAGAGGGCCGCTGCGCAACCGCCCTCGGCCATGACCGTGTGCGCTTTGCCCAGGAGGCTTTTCGTCACGACGGCCGTATCCTGACCGTTCTCAGCTGCTTCGATCGCGGCGCGTAACCCGGCGCCGCCGGCGCCGATCACGAGCACGTCGAACGCGTGTTCCGTTACGTCAACATCAGGCATGGTTGCACCCTTAGAAGATCCAAACGATGGGGTCGATGGTGCCGCTGGCGACAAGCCACACGTAGAAGTCCGCGAACGCGACCCAGAACAGGGACAACCACGCCCACATCATGTGGCGCCGGTTGAAGAAGCTCACGAACTTCCATGAGCGGTACGAGAGGCTTTGCCCGTTCTTGGGGCACGTCATGCAGTCCTTCCCACCCCCAACGATGTGGCGAAGCGCATGGCACCCGAACGTGTACCCGGCCAGCAAGATCGCGTTGAGCATCAACACGGCCGTTCCTAACCCGATCCCGTACCGGGTCTCCCCGGTCGCGACATCCGTGAACTGGAACGCGTAAATACCGTCGTAGGTGAGGAACACGATCAAGGCAAGGCTGAACGGCAAGAACCATCGGTGCAGGTTCTGCCACAACAGGAACTTGCTCTCACCCTCGTACGCGTCTCGCGGTTCCTCAACGCCACACGCGGGAGGATCCGCGAAATATGCGCGGTAGTACGCTTTCCTGTAGTAATAACACGTTACGCGGAACATCAAAGGCGCCCATAGGATGTAGAACGCTGGACTGATCGTTCCCACCTCGAACGGGAACAACCCCGCCAAGGGGCCATGTTGGCACCCGGCCCCCAAGCACGGCGAGTAGAATGGGGACAAATAATGCGGCACAACCTCCCACCCCATCTGCTCAGCCCACGCGTAGCTTCCCGCAGCATCCGTTGCTCCCGTGTAGATCCCCAAGTTCACCGCGTCCGGAAGGTTCTCGATGAAGGGCAACTGGAGCGCAGCGGGCATGTGCGTGTACAAGGCACGGTACGTCGAGTACACGATGAACATCGTGAACCCGAACGCGATCGTGACCGGAGCCAGCCACCACAAATCCCGCCGCTCCGTCGCGAACGCCCCCTCGGTCCGGGTCTTATCCTTGGCCGGCGTCGCCATGGTCTCTCTGGGGGGCGCCATGCCCCACCTTCGTAAAAGTGTAACCGAACCAAATCACGCCTCGACCTCCCCCTCCTCCACCTCGCTCTCCCCTCGAGCCTCCTCCAACGCACGCACCCGAGCCTCCAAGAACACCACGTACCCACCCACGAGCACCAACACCAACCCCACCGCGATGCCCAACCACAACGCCGGCGTCATACCCGCTCCTCCTCAAGGGCCAACTGACGACGACGCAACCACGACAACGCGATCAACAACGACACGAACCCCACCATCGACACCAACACCAGACCCAACATGAACGCATCGATACCCTCCCCCGGGCGCAAGAAATCCGGATGCGGCGTCGCCAAACGAGACGCGAAATAACTCGCCGGCACCGACAAGAACCCCACCAAGCTCACACTCGCCACCACCTCATCCCTCCTTGAAGCAACCGCCGCCCTCGACAACACCCACAACCCCACCAAAACCCCCACCAACACCACCGTCGACACCACCTTCGGATCCATCAACGGATCGAACAACGCGAATTCGTAACTCCACGCCAACCCGGTCCCCAGCGCGCATGCCGCGAACACCGCCGTAGACTCCACCAACGCACGCATCCACTGCCCAGCACGCCTCGAACCACGAAAAAGCACCCTAAGAGCAGCAACCAACACGCCAAAGAACCCCACGTACGACGCCCACGCCAACGGCACATGCACATACAACAACCGCTGCCCCAACGGGAACACCCACGGACCCGACGGATCCGGAGACACCGCGATCACACCCCCCACCAACAAACCAGGCAACAACGCCAACGAACGGAACAACCACACACGCCCCATCATGACGCCTCCACCAACCGATTGCTCACCGCGTACGAAACCGCGCCCACGCTCAACGCATAACCTCCCGCGAAGATAAGGCTTGGCTCGAACACTCCAGAACCCTCCACGACCCCCTCCACGGCGTGCACCCC
>PWVY01000194.1 GCA_003561665.1 Thermoplasmata archaeon | reverse complement strand
CGGACGCGTCTTCAACCGCCCCGGATCCGCAGGGGGACCAACAAGGACCGCCACACCGAACAACACAGACGACCGAATCAACGCCAACGACGCCCCCACCACAACATCCTCGAAAACGAACAACCGCTGGCTCAAGAACGCCAACAACGCGACCACGAACAACCCGACAATAAGGACGCCCATGAACACCGATTCCCATCGCGTCAGCTCCAACGAGCGCCCCCCCTCGTTGTGCGCCCAAAACGCCTCCAACAACAACAACGCGAACCCCACCATGGCCAACAACAAGGCCGCCGCAGGGATGCCACCAGGGCTGGCGCCGATGATCACGGCCGCGGTTGCAGCCGCCAAATGGCCCGAGATCGGGATCATCGCCCGCCCCCAATCATGGCGCGGATGAACGTTCTCGATCGTCAAGCCGAGAAGGAGAAACTGACTTGCGAACATCCGCATCGCGACATGCCCATAGGGCTCCCCCTCCAGGGCCCAGGGAAGAAAAAGAGCAACGAGAAACAACACGAGCCCCACAAGCGTCGGGACCGCACTCGCTGCGCGGCTCAGGGCGCCCACGCGGCGGGTCGCGACGGCCGCCAGGAGGACGACTGCCAAGCTGTAAAGCCAAAGCCCGGGCACATGCCAGCCAAGCCCCGTGGCAAGAACCCCTAGGAAGCCAACAGTGAATGTGGCAACCCAGAAATGGCCCGACCGAGTCCCCCACTCCGAACGCCTTGATCGGTTCGTTACGGTCACGTGGGTCAGTGTCCCAACTCGGGCGAGATTTGTAACGTTTCCCATCGGGACCAAGCTAAACAGGCCGTTTGGGTGATGCTATGGAAAGCCAGGCGTGAGCGAACCCGGGTTCTTGGGCAAGCTCGAACCGGGTGGGTTCGATGCTTAGGAGGGTCCAGCCGCGCGCGAACGTGGCGCGGAGCTCGTTCTCGGATACGCGGTGGGGGCCCCATTCGCCGGGTTCAAGCTCGCTGAAGCTGAGCATCACCAGGCACCCACCAGGTCGAAGGATGTGTTTGATCTGATCCAGGTACGCGTCCCTTGTTTTGGGGTTCAGGGCGTGGAAGAGCCCTGAGTCGAGGACCGTGTCGAACGTGCGGTCCAGTTTATCCAGTTCGAAGGCGTCCAGCGTGAAGAAACGAGCATCCACGCCGAGGTCCCTGGCGCGTGCTTGCGCGGTTTCCACGGCCGTCTGCACGATGTCGATTCCCCACACGTAGCATCCTGCTTGGGAGAGGAAGAGCGCGTTGTCGCCGCGCCCGCATCCTACATCGAGGACGCTTCCGCGGATCCGTTTGCTTTCGTATGCGCGCACGATGGCGCTTTGTGGTCGACCGATGTCCCAGGGGGGGTCATCCTTGTAGGCTTCCTCGAAATCGCTTGGCGTTGGGGGGGTGTCCACGCGTCGCCTCCGATGGCAGGCGCAAGGAGGCTTGGGGTTTTAACTGTCCCGAGATGCGGTGAGATCACGGGCGATTCGCATCTTCGTCGTGCCCCCAGGGGAAGCTTGATACGTGGCGTGTCGCTCCTGGAAGCGCGATGGAGTTCTGCAACACCTGTGGGTCCCTGATGAAGCCCATCTCCACAGGTCACGGGCGGGAGTTTCGTTGCCCCTCCTGCGATGATGACGCGCCCGTGCGGGAACCAACGAGCGGAGGGTCGACGCGGCGGCGGGGCCAAGGATCGATGTCGGGATCCTCGTCGGGGACAACAAGCATCGTGAAGGGCACGTACACGGGGCCCGAGGAGCCGAACATGGACGGTGCCCGCTCGGGGAAGCCACCCAAGGGCGCGGGGCGGTTTTTCCCGTTCCCGAAGATGCGGCCAGGCCAGGCGCGCTTCGTTCAGGACGTTCGATCCTCGTTGAAGAACGGGAACGTTCTCGTGGCGCAAGTCCCGACCGGTGTCGGCAAGACCGCGGGCGTGTTATCCCCCGCGTTGGAGGTCGCGGCTCGGTCTCGTTCGAAGATCTTCTTCCTCACGAGCAAGCAAAGCCAACACAAGGTCGTCGTGGACACACTCAAACTCACGGAGAACGTCAGCGGCACGGACATCGTCGTCTCGGATATGATCAGCAAGAAGGCGATGTGCCCGCGCCCGGAGAGCGAGCATATGGGGGCGCGCGCCTTCGGGGAGTTCTGCCAGACGGCCATGATGGAGGGCACGTGCAAGTTCTACGAGACGGATGACGAACCCGTGTTCCGGACGTTGGGGCGCACCATCCACCACGTGGAGGAAGCGGTGCAGCTTAGCGCGGAGGAGACGGTGTGCCCGTACAAGGCCCTGACCGAGGTCGCGCAGATCGCGGATGTCGTGGTGTTGGATTACAACCACTTCTTCAGCGATTTGTTGAACGTCACGTTGGATCGGTTCCAGGCCACGCTTGAGGACTCGATCCTCCTCGTGGACGAGGCTCATAACCTGCCGGATCGGATCCGATCGCACCTGACGTGGCGGTTGACCCCCCGCATGCTCGAGGATGCTGCCGCGGAAGCGCGGCGCCATGGGGCGCATCCGTCGGCGAAGTTCTTGATGTTGCTCAGCGAGCACGTGTCGAGAGCCTTCACGGGGCGCGAGGAGGAAGAGGTCGCGCCTGAAGCGCTCTCGGACATGATCAAAGAGTTGTTGACGAAGACGTTCCGCTTGGCTCAGCCGGATCTGCACGAGGTGTTGGACGAGCTGGAGGATGTGGCGGATGCGGTGTTGAAGGAGGAGCCGGTGAGCGCGTGCGAGGACGTGGTGGCGTTCTTGGAGCGCTGGCCGACGCGGCGCGTGGTCCCGGAGCGGTCGGTGCTTCGCATGTGGGATCCGGAGATCGAGGCGCTGACGTACAAGATCCTGGATGCGGCGAACTTGTCACGGCGCATCTTCGAGAAGGTGCACGGTGCCGTGTTGATGAGCGGCACGTTGTACCCGATGAAGATGTACGGGCACATCTTGGGCGTGCCGGAGGAGCGAGGGGTGTACGAGCGGTACCCGAACCCGTTCCCGGAGGAGAACCGGCGCGTGGTCGTGGATCCAAGCGTTTCGAGCAAGATGACGGACCGGGGTCCCCATATGTATCGGAAGATCGCATCCACCCTCGTGGAGGTGGGAGGTGTGACGCCGGGGAACGTGGCGGCGTTTTTCCCGTCGTATTCGTTCATGGAGGAGGTGGCTAACCGGTTGCCGAGGACCAAGCGGCGCGTGTTGGTGGAGGAGCGTAGTTTCGATAAGGCGCGTCGTGAGTCGATGGTGAGCGATCTTCGGGATGCTGGGGGGAACGCGTTGTTGTTGGCGG